>NZ_VEJN01000008.1:0-28414 GCF_007678615.1 Pseudomonas sp. DE0157 | reverse complement strand
CTTCTAAGCGCGCGGTAGTTCGGGCGCCGCAGATCGCGACTTCAGGAGGCCGAGCGCAGGGCTTGCGCAGGGAGGTGACAGGCATGGATGCCTGTCAAGCGCTGGGCCCCAGGATGGGGCCTGCAGCGCGGTCCTCCCGGGAGCAAGCCCGGAGCGAGGGGACCCCGGAGCGCAGCGCAGGGGCCGGATGATAGGAGCAGGCGGTTTTTGCTCACTTTTTGACAAGACAAAAAGTGAGCCGCCGTAAGGGCGGAAAGGTGACTGTGCGCCACCCGCGCTAATCAATATCAACTTGCTGCGCGCGCCCACGCTTTCAAGTTTCAAGTTTCTCAATAAAACTTAGAGCTTAGAGCTTAGAGCTTAGAGCTTAGAGCTTAGAGCTTAGAGCTTAGAGCTTAGAGCTTAGAGCTTAGAGCTTGGAACTTGGAGCTCTGAACTCAGAACTTAAAACCGGATAACATAAGAACCCCCATCCAGAACCCAATCAACCCGTCCCAATCTCCCCCCCATCCTCCCGCTGAATCACCACCGTAGAAGACCGCGGCCGAACCCGCTTGCCCCCAAAAGCCCCCTCGGTAGCATCTTCCGAAACTGGCCAGTTCCCCGGATGCTGAATATTGATAAACAACGTCCTGTTATCCGGCGTAAACGCAATCCCCGTCACCTCACACCCATTGGGCCCCACGAAAAACCGCCGCAACCCCCCTTGGTTTTCCCCATTCACCGGCACCTGTCGCCCTGCCGCATCCACCAGCAGACCTGGAATCACCGCCAGCAGTTGGTCGTTGGTGTAGTCGGTAAGGGTGCTCTCGCCGTTGTCAGTCTCGAACCACAACACGCCGCGGCTATCGAAACTCATGCCGTCGGGGCTGGCGAACTGGTTCAGTTCGGTCAGGCCGGAACGGTTGATGTCGGCAGTACCGGCGGCGTTTGCGCCGAACACGAAGATGTCCCAGTTGAAGCTCAACTGGTCGTCGCTGTCGTGCCAGCGAATAATGTGGCCGTGGCGGTTCGGGCCGCGTGGGTTGGCCGCATCGACCTTTTCCGGGGTACGTGCACTGTTGTTGGTCAGGGTCAGGTAGACGTCGCCGTTCAGCGGGTTGACCGTCGTCCATTCCGGGCGGTCCATCGGCGTCGCGCCTACGGCATCGCCAGCGCCACGGGTGTTGAGGATGATGCCCGGCAGGTCACCATACAGCGCGCCCAGGGTGCTGCCCCCCGTGGTGGCGGTGGCCACGTCCAGCAGTAGCCATACACCAGTGCCATCGGCGTTGAAGCGGGCCACGTAGAGCTTGCCCTGGTCCAGATACTTGGCGCCGGTAGCGAGGCGGTCGGCCGGGTTGGCATCGGCGGCATCCCACACGGCGGTTGACACCCACTTGTACAGGTACTCGTTGTTCGAGTCGTCACCCATGTACCACACCAGCGGCTTGCCCGCGACCGGCAGGCTTGGGGCGCAGCCCTCGTGGCGGAAGCGGCCCAGCGCGGTGCGTTTGGTGGCCAGGGTGCTGCTGTTGTACGGGTCGATCTCGACGATGTAGCCGTAGGTGCTGGCTTCGTTGCGGTAGTCGTCGGTGGCGCTGGCGCCCTTGATGGTCACATCGAAACGGGCGAACTCGTCGGCCTCTTCGGTGCTGTCACCGGCTGCGCTTTCCCACTTGTACTGGCCGCTGGAGGTGCCCACGCCAATGCGGCGCTGGTCTTCGGGGCGGTTGCCCTTGTTGACGAAGATGCCCGGCCAGTTCTCTTCACAGGTCAGGTAGGTGCCCCACGGGGTGTAACCGTTGCCGCAGTTGTTGTTGGTACCGCGGCAGTGAGTACCGGCGGTGGAGTACTTGGTCTTGACGTGGTCGGTGCCGCGCAGCGGGCCGGTGATTTCCATGCGCGAAGCCGTGGTGAAGCGGCGGTTCAGCGGGTCGTTGTCGACTACCTGCCAGCGGCCGCTGACTTTCTTCAGGCGCACCACGCCAGCCCCATGGGCGTTGATTTCTTTTCGCACTTCCTCGACCGGGCGCTTGCCGTTGACATCAGTGGTTGGGCCAGCCGGGTGCAAGGCTGCAGGGTCGATGTACTCGAAGTTGATGGCCAGCAAGCCATCATCCGAGCTGCCATTGATGGGGAAGAAATGCATGCCGTCATGGTGCATGCCCATGGCGTTGGCCTGATCGACAGAGGTATTGCTGCCGTCCGGCTTCCAGGGCGCGGCGTTCCGGTTAAGCGGTGTTCCCCATGGGGCCAGCACGCGTGCGCAGTAGCCCTTGGCAAGGGTGCACGCATCGGTGCGTGACCCAGGGATTGAGTCGAAGCCCAGCGCCAGCCCTGACCTGGCAGCGTTGCCGGTGACCGGCTCGCCAGGGCCGGCGGGCCTGCGGATATCAGCACCGCTGAAACAACCGCCCAGGCTGGTGCCGGCGATCAGGGTGACGGCGGCGGCCAGGCCGCCGCGCATCACACTGCGTCGGCTCAGGTAAATGTCCATGACGGTGGCCATGGCCGTGTTGGTGCTGGGGTTGCGGTCCAAATTGTCGCCGGTGTCACGACTCATCACATGTCCTTGCGTTGCAGAGTTCAGACCGCACTCTAGTGGGCGATTGTGACGTTTGGTTTGCAGAACCATGAGCGGACGTTGCAACCCTGTGGCGCATTTGAAGAGGCCCCGGAAAGGGGCGCTCTGCCAAGGTTGCTCAGTCGCGCTTGGCGCCCAGGCTCGATGCCCACTGCTCGTTGCGGTTATGCCCACTGGTGCGGATCAGCCCGAGATCCAGGGCGTTTTCACCCTCTGCAGCCCCTTTGCCCTTGGCAATTTCGGCAATGGCGGTGCTCAGGTCCACAGGGGAATTGGACGCATCGATCGAAACAGCCCGCCGGTAGTCGCTGCCGCTCAGGGTTTGCTGCTTGATCGAGTTGGCGTCCAGCTTGACCTCGCCCCTGGCCGATTGCAGGCGGGCGCCGACCAACTGGGCGTTGCCGCCAACCTGCAAGGCGATGCCCTCGCTGCCTTTGAGCGTGGCCTGTTGGGCGACACTGTCGCGTTGCTCGTGGACCACCTCAAGTCGCAGGGTAGGCGAGAAACCTGGATCAGCCTTGCTCAGGGCAGGACCGGCTTTTTCGCCGACTTTGCCGCCTAGCGGCCCGGCCAGCGATGTAGCAGCGTTGACATAGCCTTGTGGGTTCTTTTCCTGACTAAGCCTGGCATCACCCTTGACGCTGAGGTTATTGACGCGGTCCATCAGGCTGGCCACACGCAGATCGCCCTCTATGGCACCTTCGATCCGCGCGGCGTCCAGGCTGACGCCTTCGAGGCTGGCATCGCCGCCGCTGTGCAGCGCGATGCGCTCGGCACGCAGGTTGCCAGCGTTCCAGGTGAGATTGTCGCGCTTGTCCATGTCCACCTTCAGACGGCCATGCAGGCCCCGCGTGTCCAGTGCGCCACTGCTGGCGTTGAAACCGGCACCGGCGGTGATGTCGAGGTTATTGCGCAGTTCCTGGTTCGACGAGGCTTCCAGCCGCATGCCGCCGTTCATGGCATCGAGCACGATTTCCTTGGCGTTGGCTTGCAACCCCTGGACCTGCAAAGCCTGCGCGTCGCGTGCGCTGCTGGTCACGCTGAGGCGACCGTTACTGGCAAACTGCGCGTCGATGGCCTGGCGCGCGTTCTCTTGCTGCTTGCCATTGCCAAAGTGGCCACCTAGGCCCCCGCCTTGCGTTGTGCCGGTCTTGGCGGCCAACTCCAGGCCACCGCCCAGCTTCGCGCCACTGGCCTCTTGTGTGGCGGTTGCCGCCTTGACCTGCAACTGGCCATCGCTGTGCAGCGTGATATCGCCGGTCGGGGCTTCGCGGCTACCGATGCGCGTGCCTTCGAGCGTCAAGTCGCCACGGCTGGTCAACACCACCTGGCCCTTGCTGTCGATCTGCGCCACCTGAGCTGTGCTGGTGGCCTGGTCATTGCGCGCATGATCCAGATAGCCGCGCCCATCGATACCGGTACTGCCGGGGCGGTTGCCGACCTTGACCCAGGCATTGCCGTCCAGCTGGCTGGATTGGCGCGCTTCACGGTCAGTGGCTTGGACCAGTTCCAGCGTACCGTCGCTGTGCATGCGCACGTCGCCTTTGCCTCCATCGATACGTGTGCCTTCATAACGCCCATCGCTGCCCAACTGCACCTTGATACCCTGCTGGCCATACAGGGAGCCCGCCACAGCCGTACTGACAGTGCTCTGGCGATCCAGAGAACCGCCGTTGCCGGCCGCGCGCACGTTCAGGTCCTGACCGGTAGTGGTATCCAGCCGAGCATCTGCACCAACGGTCAGGTGCTGCTCGCGCTTGTGCTCGGTATTGGCCGCAGCCTGCATGTCATGGTGCTGCGCCTGAATGTCGAGCGTGCCCGCATTGGCTCGCCAGGCAGTGCCCTGATCCTTGAGGGTATCGACCTTGACCTGCACGCTGGCACCGGAAAGTTCGCTGACCTGGGCAAAGCCACGGCGCTGGTTTTCCAGGCGCTTGAGGTGCTCGACGGTCATGTCGGCGCCTACGCTGGGCGCCACCATCGCGTCTTCGGGCGAGGCCTGCTGAAAGCGAGCAGCTTCTTCACCTAGCACCAGACGCTCGATGGGCCGGGTGAGATCACGGTATTCCAGGCTCCCGCCGAGGCTGGCAGACCAGTCATCCTGGCGTTGGGTTTGCTCGGAGGTGTTCTGCACCGCACGGTTCTCCATATGGGTGGCGGTAACCTGCAACGTTTCGCCGGCGTTTACCCGCGCAGCCTCGGTCACCAGCTCGTCGCTACGCAACCGTACGTTGCCGCTTGCCTGCAGTTCGGTGCGCTGCATCTTCTGCTCACGGTTGGTCTGTACGCCACGCTGGTGGTGGCCATCGAACTGGATACCTAGCCGGTCGATCCCGCCAGTCACCGTGAGGCCGCCACCACTCTGGGTGGTGGTAGTGGTGGTTTCGTGGGTAGCCTGGGTGGTGCCCAACGTCACTTTGCGGGCATCAATGTCCAGGTCCCCGGCCAGGGCGTTGATGGTGGAGCCGGTGACCTGCACATCGGCGTCGGATTTGACACTTACCGAAGCCCCCTTGAGCTGGCTACCCACGTTTTCGATTTTCTGCTCCTGGCCAGTGCGGGTGACAACGTCATAGCCCACGCTGGCCTTGTACTGGCGAGAACCGGGCTTGTCGCCGTCGGCCTCCTTGGTCTGCCCAGCGCTGGCGGTGAAGGTGCGCTGCTGGTTTCGAACCTCGCGTTGCTCGGTCGCCTGCGCGCCAGTGATTGCCACATTGCCCTTGGCTTCGAGGCCAAGATGACCGCCAGCGCTGACATTGGCGCCCTCGATACGCAAATCCTCGGCACTGACCAGGCGCAGGTTGCTCTGCGCCCCTACCTCACTGACCAGCACCGCTTCGTTGCGCTCAGTGCTGCGGCTGTCGCTGGCGAGCAGGCCGAACAGCTTGCTGTCGCGTGCATGGTCGGTCCGGGTGCTGGTGCCCTTGTCCGCCTCCACGGCCAGCGAGCCTTGCTGGCTATGCAGCGTCGCATCCTGCAGGCCTATTACCGTGCTGCCTTTGACGGTGAGCTTGTCGGCTGTGACGGTCAGGATGCCATCGCTGGTGAGGGTGCTGCCTGCCAGGTTGCGGCCCTCTTTCTCGTTGCCTTTGTGATCGCCGAAGAACGTACCGGACACCAGGTCACCGCGATAATTACGGCGCGTACTCTGCTCCTGCAACTGCGTCGTGGCGATCATGCCCTCCTTGGCCATGATGGCCAGGTCGCCGCGGCTGTGTAGGGTGCTGCCCTGCACGTTCAGGTTGCCGGCCGTCTGCACCTGCATCTGCCCTGCGGTGAGCATGCTGCCCTGGGCGTGCTCGGTGAAAGTGTCCGTGTCGCTGTCACCGCGCCACAGGTCCTTGCGGTGACGGATCTTTTCCTGGATGGCCTGGCTGTCGATACCCGCCAGGATGTCCAGGTTGCCCCCGCTGTCCAGATTCAGCCCATTGCCCGCTTGCAAGGTGGCGGCGGTCATGCGCATGTCGCCGCCGGAGGTAAGCACGATGCTGTCGTCGGCCTCCAGGCGGGTGCCGTGCTGCTGGGTGTCGGTGGTCGTGGTGTCGCGGTCGTAGGTTTCGCGCGTGACGAACAGGAATTTCTTGCTCCATTGCTCGTTGTCATGCTTGACCCGCTCAAGGGCCTGGGCATCGAGGGTCAGGGCCTGACCCGCCCGGGCTTCGATGCGGGGTGCTTTGGCCTCTACTGTGCGCAGTACCAGATCGCCCTGTGCATCGAGCTTCAACGGGCCCTGCCCGCTGTGCAGGACGGTTGGGCTGGCCGCCGTACCCAGCACATCCAGGTTGCCCGCTGACGCCATTTGGATGCCATCCGTGGCACTGACCAGGGGGGCTCGTACCCGCACACCCGCACCTTCGGCAGTGCTCACCACGCGGATGCGCCCCGCCTGCATGGCACCGAACAGGCTGGCGTCGATACTGGCCGGCGTGGCGGTACGGTGCTCGACCACCGCGCCGCTAGCGTGATCGATCCGGTTGCGACCAGCGGTGATGTCCAGGGTGGTCGCGGCCGCCAGCAGGCCTTGGCTGTCGATGCGCGGCGCAATCAACGCGAGGGCGCCGTCGGCATTGCTCTGGCCGCCGTCCAGCACCTGCAGGGTGCCGCTGGCGTCGAGGGTATTGAGGTACTTGAGCTGCTGCTGCTCGAACTCTGGGGTGCCTACCAGAAAGCCTGCACGCGTGGTGTTGATGAAGCTGCCGCCGTTGAGGGTGATGCCGTTGGGGTTGGCCAGGATGTAATCGGCAGCACGGCCGAATATTTCCTGGGGGCCCTGGATCAGTGAGGCACTGCGGCTGACCACTTCGTTGAGGATGGTCGACGCTGCCTGCCCCTGGAACTGAGGGTTGGCGGCCAGGGCACCGGCCAGCTGCGATTGCCCAGCCTGGACAGCGTTGTTCAGCACCAGGCCTGCACGGTCGACGTTGTACTGGTTGAACTGGTTGTGCGAGAGGCCGTTGGCATCGGGCGGGACGATCTCGATCACCGGGACACCGTGGCCGTTGTTGATGAGCGGGGTGCCACCAGGGCCGTTGGCGGCGTCCAGGCCGCCTTCGGCCAATGCGCTGGTGGAGCCGAGCACGATCAGAAAGATGGCCCAGCGCAAGGTATCGGGCTGGATGCAAAGAGGGGGCGAGGATGTCTTCATGGTTTTTCTCATTGTTGTGGGTGAATCAAAGGGTCATCGACCAGTCCAGCACCCAGAAACCAGGCTCATTGGGCCGGCCTGGGTGGTCGCTGGCGTATAGCGCGCGCTGGTAGTCCAGGCGCAGTCGGCTGCCTGACAGGCTCAATTCCAGGCCGGCTGCCGCACCGGCCAGGCGCTGCGACGGTGAGCCAGCAGCGGTGCGGGTCCAGCCCAGGTCAAGGCCGATGTAGGGGCGCATGTGCAGCGGTGCGCCCCACGTTTGGGGCAGGGGGTAGCTGACTGTGTTTCGCCACACCGCGCTGGTGGCGCCGGAATAGGTCTGCAAGCGGAACCCGCGTACCGCCGAATCGTCGCTGACCAGCATTTGCTCAACGGCCGGCAGTGCATCCTGGCTGTACTGCCCGTTGAGTTCGCTCTGCCAGCGCCACGGCTGGCTGGCCGGGCCTTGGCCGATGTAGAGCAGGCTGGCGCGGTACTTCCTGAAGTCGGGCCGCAGACGCTGTGCGCCCAAGGGTGCGCGGTCGGCGCCGAGCATCGTGACGCCCTGCGTCACACCCAGATAGCCGCTCCACAGGCCATGTTGCAGCCACAGCAGGTTCAGCCCGGCTTCAAGGGAGGTGAGGGTAGGGCTCTGCTGCACGACGACCGCCCCGGCATTGCGATTGACCAACGCCTTGCGGTCGAGCCGCAGTGAGGCGCTGAGCATTCCCCGTTGGCCACGCCACAGCACGCGCTCGGCGCTCAAACCTTGATAACGGCTCCGGCCATCTGCGCTCAACCTGCCGCTGGGCAACGGGGCCTGGTAGCGCAGTTCGCTTGCACTCAGGGCAAAGCTCCAGCGGCCGTAGGGGACGCTGTAGTAGAGCGAAACACCTTGGCTACGGCCCGGGCCACCCAGCACCGTATGCGTCAGTGACAAGCGCAGGTCGTCATTGAGATGCAGCGGGCTGTCCACACCGATGCCTGCCGTCAGCCGGTGGCGCCCGGTAAAATCGCTGCCCCGGTTGTCGAACCGCGTATCGAAATGCCAGCGCCCCTCTGCCCGGCGCGGTTGGACCACGACGCGCGTACCGCCCTGCATTTGCCCTGGCAACAGGTCCACACCCATGTCGAAGGCACGCAGGCGGTTGAGCTGATCGAGCCCCTGCTCGACGTCTGGCAGGTACAGCGGGCGCCCCAGCAGGTCTGGAAAAGCACCGGACAAGGACAGGGGCAGCTCGGGGCCAGCCAACTCGATGGATTCGACGAAGCCCTCGACCAGCACGATTTGCAACGGGTGCCCGTCCTGGGGCAGCTGGCGCAGGTAAGGCCGGCTGGTCGGATAGCCGGCTTGCACGTACTGCTCGGTGATGGCCTTGAGCAGCGTGTTGATCTGGGCAACGCCCATGCACGGCATGACGTTCAGGCGCACGGTGGTGGCCAGGGCCGCGTCGTCCAAGTGGCGATTGCCGGCGACCTCGACACCTGCGACCTTCCAGCAGTGCGCCTGAGCGGGTGCGGCGACGGGAGCCTGGGAGGGCGTTGCCGTGTCGGCCTTGTCCTGCCAGCGTTCCAGGCGGCGTTGCTGTTGCTGGTGTTGCAGGTCCAGCTGATGGTCGCGTAATTGCCAGCTGGCAACGTCGGCCCTCGCCTCACCGCAGGCGAGCACCAACAGGATAAAGCAGACAGCCAACAACTGGCGCTTGAGGGGGATAGGACAGTGCACTTGAGCATCCCAGCAATGCGGTACGGACTTCGTACTCGATTGCGTGGATGCTAAAAGCCGTGGCATTTCCCTGGATGCCATCCCGTGCCTAAGACAATGTCAGGCAGGTTCCAGCGAACGGGTGGGCTCTTTCCTACAAAAACAGATGAATTGCGCTAGATCAGGGCCGAATTTCGATCATCGTGCCATCGCGCACCAGGTTCCAGACTTCCTGCATGTCGCGGTTACGCATGGCGATGCAGCCGTCTGTCCAGTCCAGGGTATGGAAGTACCACTCGGGGTATTCGTCGTTGATCGGCGTGCCGTGGATCATGATCATGCTGCCGGCCTTCACGCCTGCCTGGCTGGCCCGGGCCGCATCGCTGACGTTGGGGTAGTCGATGTGCATGGCCAGGTTGAAGCGCTCGCTCTGCTTGCGCCAGTCCAGCCAGTAGAAGCCTTCCGGAGTCTTCTTGTCGCCTTCGCGCTGCTTGGGGCCCTTGGGTTGCTTGCCCAGGGAAATGCGGTAGGTCTTGATCGGCTCGCCGCGGCTGATCAGTTGCAGGCGACGTTCGGACTTGATGACCAGTACCTTGTCGACCTGAGGCTGCACCGCCGGTTGCGCAGGCGAACCCGTCTGCACTGCCGAGACCGGTTTGCGGATGATGGTTTCGGTGTAGGCCGCCTGGGACATCGAGGCAACGCCAAGGCAGAGGAGGGCAAGCAACCAGCGCATGTAGCAATATCCTGAAGGCTCTGTACCGGGTTATGTGAAAGGCACTCGACGATGGTCACCACCGGGCGGTATTTCGTGAACCCTAACGGGGGGTGGTCGATACGTTCATCGGCGGCAGGTATTCATGGCCTATGGGGAACTGCTGCTCGATTCGGTCGCGATAGTAGCATTCTAATGTCCGTGCCACGGTCCGGAAAGCCAGGGCGTCCCAGGGGATCTCATGCTCTTCGAACAGTCGCACTTCCAGGCTCTCGACCCCGACTGCAAACGCAAGGTCCGCCAGCTCGGCGCGGAAGAAGACATGGACCTGGTTGATGTGCGGCAAGTCGAACAGCTGGTACAACGTCATCGAGCCTACACGCGCGCAGGCTTCTTCGACGGTCTCGCGACGGGCGGCCTGGTCGAGCGTCTCGCCGTTTTCCATGAAGCCGGCAGGCAAGGTCCAGAAACCACGGCGCGGTTCAATGGCGCGGCGGCACAGCAGCACCTGGCTGCCATGGGTGGGCAGCACGCCGGCTACCACGTTGGGATTCTGGTAGTGGATGGTGTGGCACGCGGGGCAAACGTACCGCAACCGTGTGTCGCCCTGGGGGATCTGCTCGATGACCGGCTGACCGCACGCACTGCAGAAATTCATGGAGGCTTCCTTTTGTCGTGGCCTATCTTGGCGTGGTGGCTCGGCCGCCGCAAGCAGCAGGGGTTGGGTGGCTGACGGCTTTCGTGCATCATGCAGGGCAGGCCTTGGATACGAGTGAGCGCGATGCTGGACGAGCTACTTCGCCGAATGAGCAACCACCAACCTGCAACCCTGGAATCGGATCGGCGGTTCCCGGAAGCGGCGGTACTCTTGCCCATTACCCGCAGCGAAGTGCCTGAGCTTGTGCTGACCTTGCGCGCCAAGGGGCTTTCGACCCATGGTGGCGAAGTCGCCTTCCCAGGTGGGCGGCGCGATCCCGAAGACCCGAACCTGGTCTTCACCGCCCTGCGCGAGGCTGAAGAAGAAATTGGCCTGCCACCAGGGCTGGTAGAGGTACTTGGCCCGCTCAGCCCCTTGATATCCCTGCATGGCCTGAAGGTCACGCCCTACGTCGGCGTCATTCCCGACTTCGTCGAATACCGCCCCAACGATGCCGAGATCGCGGCGGTGTTCACCGTTCCCCTGGAGTTCTTCCGCCAAGACCCTCGCGACCATACCCACCGCATCGATTACCAGGGCCGCAGCTGGTATGTGCCCAGTTACCGCTACGGCGAATACAAGATCTGGGGGCTGTCGGCGATCATGATCGTCGAACTGGTCAACCTGTTGTTCGATGCCGGTATCTCCCTGCACCGTCCCCCTGAGCGTCCTACCGACAAACGAGCAGGGCCCACCCTGCCATCGGCATCCCAGCCTGAGGAGCAACCATGAAATATCGCCTGGGCGACCTGCGGGTCGAGACTCATCCCACCAGTTGGGCTGCACCCAACGCCACGCTCATCGGCAATGTCCGTCTCCAGGCCCATGCCAGCGTCTGGTTTGGCGCTGTGCTGCGTGGTGACAACGAGCTGATCGACATCGGTGAAGGCAGCAACGTGCAGGACGGCACCGTGATGCATACCGACATGGGCTCGCCCCTGACCTTGGGTAAAGGCGTGACCGTTGGGCATAACGCCATGCTTCATGGCTGCACGGTGGGCGACTACAGCCTGATCGGCATCAACGCGGTCGTGCTCAATGGTGCACGTATCGGCAAGCACTGCATCATCGGCGCCAATGCCCTGATCGCCGAGGGCAAGGCGATTCCCGATGGTTCGCTGGTCATGGGCTCGCCCGGCAAGGTCGTGCGCGAGCTGACCGAACAACAGAAGCGCATGCTTGAGGCCAGCGCGGCGCACTATGTCCATAACGCCCAGCGCTACGGCAAGGAGCTGGTGCCCGACGATGAGTGAGGTAAACGAGCGCCCGGTGGCGTCCCCCTGCGTCAACATCTGTGCCCTTGATGAGCAGGATATCTGTACCGGCTGCCAGCGCAGCGTGGCAGAGATAGGCCAATGGGGCCGTATGAGCAATGATGAGCGACGCGGTGTGCTCAGGCGTTGCCATGAGCGCGCTACCGAAGCCGGGCTGGTGCTCTAGCGGTACTGCGGTTGCCTCCCAGGGCGGGCGACGGTAATCTGTGCCGCTTGCCCAAAGACTACCCGCCATGCTCTTTCTGATTGCCTATATCAGCAGTGTCGTGCTGATCAACTACGCCTTCTCCAGCGCCCCGCACCTGGACGTCATCTGGTCCGCCTGGGGTGGCCTGGTCTTCATCCTGCGCGACATGGTGCAGACCCGCTTCGGGCATGGGGCGCTGGTGGCCATGCTGGCGGCTCTGGTGCTGTCCTACGTCACCTCCGAGCCTGCCATCGCCCTGGCCAGCGCCACGGCGTTCTTCGTCTCCGAGCTGATCGACTGGCTGGTCTTCAGCGTCACCCGGCGGCCCCTGCGCGACCGGCTGTGGTTGAGCTCGGCATTAAGCATTCCGGTCGATACGTTCATCTTCTTCGGCATGATCGGTGCGCTTACACCGATGGTGATCGGCACCGCCATGGCGTCGAAGTTCGCCGGTGTCACGGCCGTCTGGCTGGCCATGGCATTTCGCGCCCGACGGGCTACCGTGGCGGGCTGATGGTGTAGAATAGCGGTCCTTTTTCAGCGGGTGGTGCCGAGCCAGGCGCGGCCCCGGATGCCTTCGAGGACCTGAAATGACCCGTATCGGAACTCCCCTGTCGCCCACCGCGACCCGTGTACTGCTCTGTGGCTGTGGCGAGTTGGGCAAGGAAGTGGTGATCGAGCTCCAGCGCCTGGGCGTGGAAGTGATTGCCGTTGACCGCTACGCCGACGCGCCGGCCATGCAGGTTGCCCACCGCAGCCACGTGGTCAACATGCTCGATGGGATGGCGCTGCGCGCTGTCATCGAGGCCGAGAAGCCGCACTACATCGTGCCGGAAATCGAAGCCATCGCCACCGCCACGCTGGTGGAACTGGAAAGCGAAGGTTTCAACGTGGTGCCCACTGCACGCGCCACGCAACTGACCATGAACCGTGAAGGCATTCGTCGTCTGGCTGCCGAAGAATTGGACCTGCCCACCTCGCCCTACCACTTTGCCGACACCTACGAAGACTATGCCGAGGCTGTCGCCGATGTCGGCTACCCTTGCGTGGTCAAGCCGGTGATGAGCTCGTCCGGCAAGGGGCAGAGCCTGCTGCGCAGCGATGCCGACCTGCAGAGCGCGTGGGCCTACGCACAGGAAGGTGGGCGCGCCGGCAAGGGGCGGGTGATTGTCGAAGGTTTCATCGATTTCGATTACGAGATCACCCTGCTGACCGTGCGTCACGTCGGGGGCACCACTTTCCTCGAACCGGTTGGGCACCGTCAGGAAAAAGGCGACTACCAGGAGTCCTGGCAGCCGCAGGCCATGACCCCCAAGGCGCTGGCCGAGTCGCAGCGGGTGGCCAAGGCGGTCACCGATGCCCTGGGCGGGCGTGGGCTGTTCGGTGTGGAGTTGTTCGTCAAGGGCGATCAGGTCTGGTTCAGCGAAGTGTCGCCACGCCCGCACGACACCGGCCTTGTTACCCTGATCTCCCAGGACCTGTCGCAGTTCGCCCTGCATGCCCGCGCCATTCTCGGGTTGCCAATCCCGGTGGTGCGTCAGTTCGGTCCTAGTGCTTCGGCCGTTATCCTGCCGCAGGGGCACTCACAGCAGACCGCCTTCGCCAATCTCGGCGCTGCGCTGAGCGAACCGGATACCGCTATTCGCCTGTTCGGCAAGCCTGAGATCAGCGGCACTCGTCGTATGGGCGTTTGCCTGGCCCGTGACGAATCCATCGAAGCGGCGCGCGCCAAGGCGACCCGTGCGGCCCAGGCCGTGGAAGTAGAGTTCTGATAGACCCGTCGGGGCCGCTCAGGCAGCCCCGACAGTCCTGCTATGAAGTCGCTGAGCGTCCTAAAGCTCGGTATTGCGCGTCTCCTTCAGGCACAGTACGGCGATCAGGCTGATCACAGCCGCCGCCGAGACATATCCGCCTACCCAGCTCAGGCCGCCCATGCTCACCAGCTTCTGAGCGAAGAACGGCGCTGCCGATGCGCCAACAATACCGCCCAGGTTATAGGCTGCCGAAGCGCCGGTATAACGCACATGGGTCGGGAACAGCTCTGGCAGCAAGGCGCCCATTGGCGCGAAGGTCACGCCCATCAGGAACAACTCGATGGCCAGGAACAGTGCCACGCCGGTGGTCGAGCCCGAGGTCAGCAGCGGTTCCATGGTAAAACCTGACGCCACGGCCAGCAGGCCGCCGACGATCAGCACAGGCTTGCGTCCGTAGCGATCGCTGAGCCAGGCCGACAGCGGCGTCGCCAAGGCCATGAACACCACCGCAAAGCACAACAGCCCCAGGAACGTTTCACGGCTGTAGCCCAGCGTGCTTACGCCGTAGCTCAAGGAGAAGACGGTGGAAATGTAGAACAGCGCATAGCACACCACCATGGCTGCGGCACCCAGCAGGGTCGGGCGCCAATGCCTGGCGAACAGGTCCACCACCGGCAGCTTCACGCGCTCCTGGCGGGCCACCGCCTTGGCGAACACCGGGCTTTCCTCAAGCTTCAGGCGCACATACAGCCCCACCAGCACCAGGGCGGCGCTGAGCAGAAACGGTATGCGCCAGCCCCACTGGCGGAACTGTTCGTCGCTGAGCGTCAGTGCCAAGGTAAGGAACAGGCCATTGGCTGCCAGAAACCCGATCGAAGGGCCCAGTTGCGGGAACATGCCGAACCACGCCCGTTTACCGTGTGGCGCATTTTCGGTGGCCAGCAGGGCCGCACCGCCCCATTCGCCGCCCAGTCCCAGCCCTTGGCCAAAGCGCAATAGGCAAAGGATGATCGGTGCCCACACGCCAATGCTGTCATACCCCGGTAAAACGCCGATGGCGGTGGTGGAGACACCCATCAACAGCAGCGAGGCAACCAACGTGGACTTGCGTCCGATGCGGTCGCCGAAGTGACCGAACAGCGCAGAGCCCAGTGGCCTGGCCAGAAAGGCGATGCCAAAGGTCAGGAAGGCCGCCAGCATCTGGGCAGTGCCGGACCCGGACGGGAAGAACACCGGCCCGATGACCAGGGCGGCCGCCGTGGCGTAGACATAGAAATCGTAGAACTCGATGGCGGTGCCGATGAAGCTGGCAGTGGCAACCCGCGCGGGCGAGTTGACCGGCGCGGCAGGTGCGCCGGCGTAGGTGCTGGTTGTCATTGAAGGTCCCTGGCGGTCTGGGGCAACGCCACGGTGCTCTGTCGGCCTGCAACGGACACACCGATTGCAGCCGCCCGAACAATGGTTCCCATGGCGCTGGCGCGATTGTTGTTGTGTTCGCCTGGCTGACGATAGCCCAAGGGGATAGGGGCGGGCGGACACTGCTCAGGGTGGTGAAGCAGGACCGCAGGGCGTTTCAGCGAAGCGGACTGACCGTG
The DNA here is from genome assembly GCF_007678615.1 of Pseudomonas sp. DE0157. Lineage (NCBI taxonomy): Bacteria > Pseudomonadati > Pseudomonadota > Gammaproteobacteria > Pseudomonadales > Pseudomonadaceae > Pseudomonas > Pseudomonas sp. DE0157. The sequence continues at coordinate 13,297 of NZ_VEJN01000008.1, read as the reverse complement.
GAGCGCCGAGTGCGGGTAGCAGGCGGGACGGCAGGGCTGGGTAAGCGTTGCCCGAGTATAGCTATCGGGTTGCCGTCCATACCAGTACCTTGCTGGCGCAATTGTCTTCAGTTTCAAGGATTTCCAGGCGATAGCGGCCGATTTTCAGGCACACCGCACTTTCCGGGATGCTTTCCAGCGCTTCGGTCACCAGGCCGTTAAGGGTCTTAGGCCCGCCATCGCACGGCAGATGCCAGCCCAGGCTACGGTTGATCTCCCGCAGCGAGGCCGTGCCATCGATGACATAGGTACCGTCAGGCTGCTTGTGGACATGGGGGTTGCCCAGGCTCTGGTCATCTTCGAACTCGCCGACGATTTCCTCGAGGATGTCCTCTAAGGTGACGATCCCCAGTACTTCACCGTACTCATCTACCACCACGCCCAGGCGCCGCTGCTGCTTGTGGAAATTGAGCAACTGCAGGTTCAAGGGCGTGCTTTCGGGCACGAAATAGGGCTCGTAGCACGCCTGGCGCAGAGCTTCGAGGGTCAGCGCGGCCTGGGGCAACAAGTGGCTGATCAGCTTGGTGTTGAGGATGGCTTCGACCTGGTTGATGTCGCTGTGGTACACCGGCAAGCGGGTGTGACGGCTGACGATCAGTTGCTCGATGATGCGCTCGATCGGCTCGTCGAGGTTGATGCCATCGACCTCGTTGCGCGGCACCAGAATGTCGTTGACGGTGATCTTGTCCAGGGACTGGATGCCGTCGAGCAACCCCCGTCGTGGGGTTTCCGGGTGCTCGTCGTCCTCGAAATCGTCGGCTTGCTCGGGGTGCAGGGCGACTGCGGCAGGCTGCTTGCGCAGTGGGCGTAGTAACAGCTTGGCGCAGCCGTCGAGTATACCGGCCAGCGGTTGCAGCAGTACCAGTGGAGGCTTGAGCAGCGCACCCAGGCTGACGAAGACCTGTGGGTTGCGTCTGGCCAGGCGACGAGGCAGGTACTCGGCGAACACCAAAAGAGCAGCAGCGGCAGCCAGGCCTGCCTGCCACAGGCCAGCGTCACCACCGTGACGCAGCCCGATCAGGCAGGCCAGCGCCAGTACCAGCCATTTGCCCAGGCTGGCGCCCAGGACCAGGGCAGGGCCCGAAAGCTTGGGTTGGCTGTCCTTCTCGCCGCCCGACACCATCGTGTGCAGGCGTGCGGTCTCGATGGCGGTGAGCAGTGCAGACCACAGCAGGGCAATTGCCGAGGTGCCGAGAAGCGGTGCGTACGGCAGGATGTTCATGAAAGGCCGTCAGATGTGCAGAATGAATTCGCGAACCAGCTTGCTGCCGAAATAAGCCAGCATCAGCAGGCAGAAGCCTGCCAAGGTCCAGCGGATGGCCTTGTGGCCCCGCCAACCCAGGCGGGTACGCCCCCACAACAGTACGCTGAACACGACCCAGGCCACGCAAGCCAGCAACGTCTTGTGCACCAGGTGCTGGGCGAACAGGTTGTCGAGGAACAGCCAGCCGGACACCAGCGACAGCGACAGCAGGCACCAGCCTGCCCAGAGGAAACCGAACAGCAGGCTTTCCATGGTTTGCAGTGGCGGGAAGTTTCGAATCAGGCCAGAGGGGTGCTTGTGCTTGAGTTGATGGTCCTGCACCAGCAACAGCAACGACTGGAACACGGCGATGGTGAACAGGCCGTAGGCCAGGATCGACAGAAGGATGTGAGCAAGGATGCCCGGTTCCTCATCGATCAGCGGCACGGTGCCGGGCGGCGCGAATTGGGCCAGCAGCGCGGTGACCGCACCGAGCGGGAACAACAGCACCAGCAGGTTCTCCACAGGGATGCGCAGGCATGCCAGCAAGGTCAGGGCGATGACGGCCACGGCGATCAGGCTGGCGGCACTGAAGAAATCCAGGCTCAGGCCAAGCGGGGTGATCAGCTGAAAGAACAGCGCACCGCCCTGGGCTATAACCGCAATGGTGCCCAACAGACCGGGGAGCCGTTTGTCGATCTTGCGGCCCTTGGCCAGGGATGAACCCTGGTAGATGGCCGCGACGATGTAGAGCGCAGCGGCAATCAGGTTGGGGATGAGGCTGGGAGAGGAGACCATAAGTCCTGGTGGGCGAGCCTTAAAGAGACGGAGTTTGGCATAAACCGCGCCGCTCTAGGAAGACTGACGGGCGCGCAAGGCGGCGGCGGTGCAGGCACCGGGCAAACCCCGTCGCGACCGGCGAGTGCCGCTTGAGGTGTGCGCGGTCGCTTCACTTCGCTATAATCGCCGCCTTGCTGTGCCTGGCGGGTGTGCATTTCCCCGCGGGCGCCTGACAACCTCGGCTTTTACTGGGCCAGAAAGGATCATCATGTTCGAAAACCTGACCGACCGCCTGTCACAGACGCTGCGCCATGTCACCGGCAAGGCCAAGCTGACCGAAGACAACATCAAGGACACGCTGCGCGAAGTGCGCATGGCCCTGCTCGAGGCCGACGTTGCCCTGCCGGTGGTGAAGGATTTCGTCAACAGCGTCAAGGAACGTGCCGTCGGCACCGAAGTGTCGCGCAGCCTCACCCCAGGCCAGGCCTTCGTCAAGATCGTCCAGGCCGAACTCGAAAGCCTCATGGGTGCGGCCAACGAAGATCTGGCGCTCAATGCCGCCCCGCCTGCCGTGGTGCTGATGGCCGGCCTGCAAGGTGCGGGCAAGACCACCACTGCCGGCAAGCTGGCGCGCTTCCTTAAAGAGCGCAAGAAAAAGAGCGTGATGGTGGTGTCTGCCGACGTCTATCGTCCGGCGGCTATCAAGCAGCTCGAGACCCTGGCCAACGACATCGGCGTCACCTTCTTCCCGTCTGACATCAGCCAGAAGCCGGTCGCCATCGCCGAAGCCGCCATCCGCGAAGCCAAGCTCAAGTTCATCGATGTGGTGATCGTCGATACCGCAGGCCGTCTGCACATCGACGCCGACATGATGGATGAGATCAAGGCCCTGCACGCCGCGGTCAAGCCCATCGAAACGCTGTTCGTGGTCGATGCCATGACCGGCCAGGACGCCGCCAACACCGCCAAGGCGTTCGGCGAAGCCCTGCCGTTGACCGGCGTGGTGCTGACCAAGGTCGATGGTGATGCGCGTGGCGGTGCGGCGCTGTCGGTGCGCGCCATCACCGGCAAGCCGATCAAGTTCATCGGCATGGGCGAGAAGAGCGAAGCGCTCGAGCCGTTCCACCCCGACCGGGTGGCCTCGCGCATCCTGGGGATGGGCGACGTGCTCAGCCTGATCGAGCAGGCCGAGCAGACCATCGACAAGGCCAAAGCCGACAAACTCGCCAAGAAGCTGAAGAAAGGCAAGGGCTTCGACCTCGAGGACTTCCGTGACCAGCTTCAGCAGATGAAGAATATGGGTGGCCTGGGCGGGCTGATGGACAAGCTGCCGAGCATTGGCGGCGTTAACCTGTCGCAGATGGGCAATGCCCAGGGCGCCGCCGAGAAGCAGTTCAAGCAGATGGAGGCGATCATCAACTCCATGACCCCGGCCGAGCGCCGCGATCCCGACCTGATCAGCGGCTCGCGCAAACGCCGCATCGCCTTGGGTTCCGGCACTCAGGTGCAGGACATCGGCCGGCTGATCAAGCAGCACAAGCAGATGCAGAAAATGATGAAGAAGTTCTCCAGCAAGGGCGGCATGGCCAAGATGATGCGTGGGCTCGGCGGCATGCTGCCGGGCGGTGGCATGCCCAAGCTGTGAAGTTTTCCGGGGCAGGTCATTTTTGGGCCGGCCCCTCACCCCGCGCAAGCGGGACAACGGTCGCGATTTTCGCGGCTTACGCAGCAAGTCTGGACGGTCGGGCAAGTGCCGACCGAAAAAGTCATTTGCAAATGTCCGTGTATTCCTTGAGAATATGCGGCCTTTTGGGCACCCGTGTGCCTATTTGGCATTCAGATTTGCAGTACCAACTGCAGCACCGACTATAGGAACGATGTTCACATGGTAACCATTCGTCTGGCCCGTGGCGGCTCGAAAAAGCGCCCTTTCTACCACCTGACCGTGACCAACTCGCGTAACGCCCGTGACGGCCGTTTCGTTGAGCGCGTAGGTTTCTTCAACCCGATCGCTGCTGGCGCCGAAGTCAAGCTGTCGGTCAACCAAGAGCGCGTCACCTACTGGCTGAGCCAGGGCGCACAGCCGTCTGAGCGTGTTGCTCAGCTGCTGAAGGACGCTGCCAAGGCTGCCGCCTGAGCAATATGAACGCGACGCCAGAAAAGGCTGACGACCTCATCGTCGTTGGCAAGATTTTTTCGGTTCACGGCGTTCGCGGCGAGGTGAAGGTGTATTCCTTTACCGATCCGATTGAAAACCTGTTGGATTATCCAAGCTGGACGCTTCGGCACGAAGGCAAGGTTAAGCAGGTCGAGCTGGTCAGCGGTCGTGGCTCCCAAAAGGGCCTGGTCGTAAAACTGAAAGGTCTCGAGGATCGTGACGAAGCCCGTCTTCTGAGCGGTTACGAAATCTGCATTGCGCGGAGCCTTTTGCCCAACCTGGCCGCCGATGAGTACTACTGGTACCAGTTGGTAGGTCTGAAGGTCATCAACCAGGACGAACACCTGTTCGGCAAGGTCGATCACCTGTTGGAGACCGGTGCGAACGATGTAATGGTGGTCAAGCCGTGTGCAGGCAGCCTGGATGATCGCGAGCGTTTGTTGCCCTACACGGCGCAATGCGTGCTCGATATCGACCTGGATGCAGGCGTGATGCGGGTTGAGTGGGACGCGGACTTCTAACCGATGGGTAACCTTCGCGTAGACGTCATCACGTTGTTCCCCGAGATGTTTTCGGCCATCACGGAGTACGGCATTACCAGCCGCGCGGTGAAACAGGGGTTGCTTCAGGTAACGTGCTGGAACCCGCGGGACTACACCACAGATCGTCACCATACGGTAGATGATCGGCCGTTTGGCGGTGGTCCTGGCATGGTGATGAAAATCAAGCCTCTGGAAGATGCCCTGGTCAACGCCAGGCAGGCAACCGGAGCTGCGGCGAAGGTGATCTACCTCTCGCCACAAGGCCGCAAGCTGACTCAGCAGGCGGTCAAAGGCCTGGCCGAACAGGAATCATTGATCCTGATCGCCGGTCGTTATGAAGGCATCGACGAGCGTTTCATTGAAGCTCATGTCGATGAGGAGTGGTCGATTGGCGACTATGTGCTTTCCGGTGGCGAGCTACCGGCCATGGTACTGATCGATGCGGTTACACGGCTGCTGCCCGGAGCTTTAGGGCATGTGGACTCGGCGGAGGAAGACTCTTTCACCGATGGTCTGCTTGATTGCCCGCACTACACCCGACCTGAGGTGTATGCGGATCAGCGTGTTCCCGACGTGTTGCTCAGTGGCAACCATGCACACATCCGGCGTTGGAGAATGAAGCAGTCCCTTGGTAGGACCTTCGAACGACGCGCCGATCTTCTGGAAAGTCGCTCGCTTTCTGGAGAAGAGAAGAAGCTGCTCGAGGAATACCTCCGCGAGCGGGACGATAGTTAAACGTATCGATGGTGGATCACGATCCATCTTAGGAGCACAGCATGACCAACAAGATCATCCAGCAGCTCGAAGCCGAGCAGATGAGCAAGGAAATCCCGACCTTCGCACCCGGCGACACCGTTGTCGTCCAGGTTAAAGTGAAGGAAGGTGAGCGTTCCCGTCTGCAGGCGTTCGAAGGCGTCGTTATCGCCAAGCGCAACCGTGGCCTGAACAGCGCCTTCACCGTGCGCAAGATCTCCAGCGGCGTTGGTGTAGAGCGTACCTTCCAGACCTTCAGCCCACAGATCGACAGCCTGGCCGTGAAACGTCGTGGTGACGTGCGTAAAGCCAAGCTGTACTACCTGCGCGATCTGTCCGGCAAAGCCGCTCGCATCAAGGAAAAACTGTCCTGAGTACAGTTTGCCCGGCGGCCCAGGTCGCTTAGCGAGAAAGAAGCAGCCTTCGGGCTGCTTTTTTGCGTTTTGAACTCCGTACAGGTGACAGCCATGACCACCCGAGACCAGGAAATCCAGCGCCGCACCGAGCTTTCGGTCACCCGCGTGACCAAGGCGGTGTTCCCCAACACCACCAACCATCACAACACCTTGTTCGGTGGCACGGCCCTGGCGTGGATGGACGAAGTGTCCTTCATCGCGGCCACGCGTTTCTGCCGCTTGCCATTGGTGACCGTTTCCACCGATCGCATCGACTTCAAGCACCCAATCCCGGCGGGCTCGATCGTCGAGCTGGTGGGTACGGTAATCAAGGTAGGCAACACGAGCTTGCAGGTACAGGTGGATGTCTTCGTCGAAAACATGTACCTCGATGGCCGAGAGCGGGCGATTCACGGCGTCTTCAGCTTCGTTGCCATCGACGAAGACAAGCGTCCCGTGCCGGTGCTGGAAGCATCGAAACCCCAAAAGTGAACGGATGTCCAACATTTGGGGCGCAGCTCAAAAGCTGGGGCCGCTGCGCGGCCCATCGCGGCACTAGGCCGCTCCTACACGAAATTCGCTAGCCTTCACGCCGTTGCCGTTGCCGTTGCCGTTGCCGTTGCCGTTGCTTTTGCTTCTAAGCGCGCGGTAGTCCAGGCGCCGCAGATTGCGACTTCAGGAGGCCGAGCGCAGGGCTTGCGGAGGGAGGTGACGGGCATGGATGCCCGTCAAGCGCTGGGCCCCAGGATGGGGCCTGCAGCGCGGTCCTCCCGGGAGCAAGCCCGCAGCGAGGGAACCCCGGAGCGCAGCGCAGGGGCCGGATGATAGGAGCAGGCGGTTTTTGCTCACTTTTTGACAAGACAAAAAGTGAGCCGCCGTAAGGGCGGAAAGGTGACTGTGCGCCACCCTCGCCAACGAATACCAACTTGCCATACGCGCCCACACCCTCGTCCCAGCGTCCCAGCGTCCCAGCGCCCAGGCAATCAGGTGTTCAGCCGATCACAGCGAATGCCTGAACTCACCACCCAGCCCTTCACCGCCGCGGCCCATAAAAACTCACGAGCCTCGATAAGCAATCCAGGGTAGCCCACCCAGCTACAGACAACCCGCCAACCGCTATGAAACACTACGCCCCCCAAAGCCGCCAACAGCTCCCAGCATGCCCGCCCTGGACCACCCGCTCATCGACCAATTCCTGGACGCCCTGTGGCTCGAAAAGGGATTGTCCGACAATACCCGCACCTCATATCGCAGCGACCTGGCCCTGTTCAACGGCTGGCTCCAAACCCGCTCGGTCAAGCTCCCAGACGCCGGCCGCGAACTGATTCTCGACCACCTGGCCTGGCGCCTGGACCAGGGCTACAAGCCGCGCTCGACCGCGCGATTCCTGTCCGGGCTACGCGGTTTCTTCCGCTACCTGCTGCGCGAAAAGCTTATTGCCATCGACCCGACACTCCAGGTGGACATGCCCCAACTGGGCAAGCCGTTACCCAAATCGCTGTCCGAGGCCGACGTGGAAGCCTTGTTGCAAGCCCCGGAGCTTGGCGAGGCCATCGGCCAGCGTGACCGCGCCATGCTCGAAGTGCTGTATGCCTGCGGCCTGCGCGTGACCGAGCTGGTCAGCCTGACGCTCGATCAGGTCAATCTGCGCCAAGGCGTACTCAGGGTGATGGGCAAAGGGAGCAAGGAGCGGCTGGTGCCCATGGGCGAGGAGGCGGTGGTGTGGCTGGAGCGCTACCTGCGTAACGGCCGTGCCGAGTTGCTCAACGGCCGCCCCAGTGACGTGCTGTTCCCCAGCCTGCGCGGCGAGCAGATGACGCGGCAGACCTTCTGGCACCGCATCAAGCACCATGCCCAGGTAGCGGGCATCGACAAAGCCTTGTCGCCGCATACCCTGCGACACGCGTTCGCCACGCACCTGCTCAACCACGGTGCGGACCTTCGCGTGGTGCAGCTGTTGCTGGGCCACAGCGACTTGTCGACCACGCAGATCTACACCCACGTGGCAAAAGCACGGTTGCAGCAACTGCACGCCGAGCACCATCCGCGCGGATGAATGTTTTTCATGTTCGGCCAACCGACAGTCTGCGGCGGCTTCAAGCCAGGCGTGATGTGGTAGGCTTGGGCGGTTAGCACCAAGGGCCGCCCAGTCACCTCGTCGTTTTGCTCAGGTGACGCTCTGCGGCCCCTGTCCGCCCTCAGGAGTATCCATGCGCGTGACCCCGTTTTTTGCCGCCGCCGCTCTGGCGCTGGCCAGCACCTTTGCCGTGGCTGCGGCGCCCGATACACCCGTCGGCGCAGAGCAGGCCATTCGCAAGTCATTGCAGAACCTGTCCCTGGAAGTGCCCGTTGAAAGCGTGGCCAGCAGCCCGGTCAGCGGCCTGTACGAAGTCAAGCTGCAAGGCGGGCGCGTGCTGTACGCCAGCGCCGATGGCCAGTTCGTGATGCAGGGTTATCTGTTCCAGATCCAGGACGGCAAGCCCGTCAACCTGACCGAGAAAGCCGAGCGCCTGGGCATTGCCAAGCTCATCAACGGCATTCCGGCAGGTGAGATGGTGGTGTATCCGGCCAAGGGCGAAACCAAGTCCCACATCACCGTCTTCACCGACACCACGTGCCCGTACTGCCACAAGCTGCATGCCGAAGTACCCGAACTCAACCGCCGCGGTATCGAAGTGCGTTACGTCGCCTTCCCACGCCAAGGCCTGGGCTCGGCCGGCGACCAGCAATTGCAGGCGGTGTGGTGCTCCAGCGACCGCCGCAAGGCCATGGACAAAATGGTCGAGGGTGATGAAATCAAGGCAGCCAAGTGCACCAACCCGGTCAGCAAACAGTTCCAGTTGGGGCAGTCGATCGGCGTCAACGGTACGCCGGCCATCGTGCTCGAAAACGGCCAGGTGATTCCGGGTTACCAGCCTGCACCGCAGGTCGCCAAGCTGGCGCTTGCCAAGTAATACAGTTCAATACGCCGTCGTCATGGGGTGACGGCATGTTTCACGGTCGGCAAAGGTGTCGGCCGTTCAATGGGGAGTTCACAGTGAAACCGGTCAAAGTAGGCATCTGTGGGTTGGGGACCGTCGGTGGCGGAACCTTCAATGTACTTCAGCGCAACGCCGAGGAGATTGCCCGCCGTGCCGGGCGCGGTATTGAAGTGGCCCAGATCGCCATGCGCTCGCAGAACCCGAACTGCCAGATTACCGGTACCCCCATTACCGCTGATGTGTTCGAAGTCGCGAGCAACCCCGAGATCGATATCGTCATCGAGCTCATTGGCGGCTACACCGTAGCCCGCGACCTGGTGCTCAAGGCCATCGAAAACGGCAAGCACGTGGTCACCGCCAACAAGGCGTTGATCGCCGTGCATGGCAACGAAATCTTCGCCAGAGCCCGTGAAAAGGGCGTGATCGTCGCCTTCGAAGCGGCGGTGGCCGGTGGCATTCCGGTGATCAAGGCCATTCGCGAGGGCCTGTCGGCTAACCGTATCAACTGGCTGGCCGGGATCATCAACGGTACTGGCAACTTCATCCTCACCGAAATGCGCAAGAAAGGTCGCGCCTTCCCGGATGTGCTGGCCGAAGCCCAGGCGCTTGGCTACGCCGAGGCCGACCCGACGTTCGACGTCGAGGGCATCGACGCGGCGCACAAGCTGACCATCCTGGCGTCGATCGCGTTCGGCATTCCGCTGCAATTCGACAAAGCCTATACCGAAGGCATCACCCAGCTGACCACGGCCGACGTGAACTACGCCGAAGCCTTGGGCTACCGCATCAAGCACCTGGGCATGGCACGCCGTACCGCCGAAGGTATCGAGTTGCGCGTGCACCCGACGCTGATTCCGGCTGACCGCCTGATCGCCAACGTCAATGGGGTGATGAATGCCGTGATGGTCAACGGCGACGCCGCCGGCTCGACGTTGTACTACGGCGCAGGCGCAGGAATGGAACCGACCGCTTCCTCGGTGGTAGGCGACCTGGTGGATGTGGTCCGTGCCATGACCTCTGACCCGGAAAACCGTGTGCCCCATTTGGCGTTCCAGCCCGATTCGCTGTCGGCGCACCCGATCCTGCCAATCGAAGCCTGCGAGAGCGCTTATTACCTGCGTATCCAGGCCAAGGACCACCCAGGTGTGCTGGCCCAGGTGGCGAGCATTCTGTCCGAGCGCGGCATCAACATCGAATCGATCATGCAAAAGGAAGCCGAAGAGCAAGACGGCCTGGTGCCGATGATCCTGTTGACCCACCGCGTGGTGGAGCAGGGCATCAACGACGCCATCGTCGCCCTCGAGGCCCTGCAGGATGTGGTGGGCCAGGTCGTGCGCATTCGCGTCGAGCAGCTCAACTAGGGTTGGCCTGAACAGCCTTGTGACGAGCGTCCGGCAAGGCTGTTTGCGTACCTGCGTGACCAAGTACCAGGGCTTGTTGCACAGAGCCCCAGCGACACCCTCGACGCTGCAGCTAGATGCAGCGTAGGGGCTTTAGAACACCCCATAGTCACGGCAAGCCCAGGCGTGCCGCCCAGGTTCGAGGCCACTGGCCCTTTCCTGCTGCGGGCAAACGAGGCTTGCCGCTCAAACCAAAGGTTTGTCCCATGCGCTATATCAGTACCCGCGGCCAGGCACCGGCCCTGAACTTCGAAGACGTATTGCTCGCCGGCCTGGCTACCGACGGTGGCCTGTACGTCCCGGAAAACCTGCCACGTTTCACTCAGGAAGAAATCGCATCCTGGGCGGGCCTGCCGTACCACGAGCTGGCATTCCGAGTCATGCGCCCGTTCGTCGAGGGCAGCATCGCCGATGCCGACTTCAAGAAGATCCTCGAAGAAACCTACGGCGAATTCGCCCACGCTGCCGTTGCCCCGCTGCGTCAGCTCGACAGTAACGAGTGGGTGCTTGAGCTGTTCCACGGGCCGACCCTGGCATTCAAGGATTTCGCTCTGCAACTGCTTGGTCGCTTGCTCGACCATGTGCTGGTCAAGCGCAACGAGCGCGTGGTGATCATCGGTGCCACCAGCGGCGACACCGGCTCCGCCGCCATCGAGGGCTGCCGTCGGTGCGACAACGTCGACATCTTTATCCTGCACCCGCACCAGCGGGTCTCGGAAGTGCAGCGTCGGCAGATGACGACGATCTTCGGCGAGAACATCCACAACATCGCCATCGAAGGCAACTTCGATGACTGCCAGGAAATGGTCAAGGCGAGCTTCGCCGACCAGTCGTTCCTCAAGGGCACCCGTCTGGTGGCCGTCAACTCGATCAACTGGGCGCGGATCATGGCCCAGATCGTCTACTACTTCCATGCCGCCCTGCAGTTGGGCGGCCCGGCCCGTTCGGTGGCCTTCTCGGTGCCAACCGGCAACTTCGGCGATATCTTCGCAGGCTACCTGGCACGCAACATGGGCCTGCCGATCAGCCAACTGGTGGTGGCCACCAACCGCAACGACATCCTGCACCGCTTCATGAGCGGCAACCAGTACGTCAAGGAGCAGTTGCACGCCACCCTGTCGCCGTCGATGGACATCATGGTCTCGTCCAACTTCGAGCGTCTGCTGTTCGATCTGCACGGTCGCAACGGTGCATCGATCGCCGAGTTGATGGCCAACTTCCGCCAGGGCGGCGGCTTTAGCGTCGAACAGGACCGCTGGACCGAGGCACGCAAGCTCTTCGATTCGCTGGCCGTCACCGATGAACAGACCTGCCAGACCATCGCCGAGGTGTTTGAGGCGACCGGCGAGGTGCTGGACCCGCACACGGCCATCGGCGTCAAAGCCGGTCGCGAGTGCCGCCGTAGCCTGGATACGCCCATGGTCGTGCTAGGTACCGCACACCCGGTCAAGTTCCCCGAGGCGGTCGAGCAGGCAGGCGTTGGCAAGGCGCTTGAATTGCCCGTGCACATGAGCGACCTGTTCAGCCGCGAAGAGCGTTGCACCGTATTGCCCAATGACCTCAAGGCAGTACAAAGCTTCGTCAGCCAGCACGGCAATCGCGGCAAGCCGCTCTGACCTTGCAGGCTCCGGGTCGGACCGATCCGGAGCCTCAGCGGTTTCAATGGTTTAATTCAGAAAAATCCTATTCTGGCCGATCGTCTTCGCGCCTAGATTAGCCGGTCCTCCCAGCAGGAGCGGCTCATGCAACAGCCCCATGTACTGATTCATCACGTGCGCCCGTCCCACCAGATCCTTCTGCACCAGGCCCTCAATGCCCAGGGCGTGTTTCAGGTGCGGATCTGTCAGGACAAGGCCGAGCTCGACGCATGCCTTTCGAGCGCATTCTCCCCGGATTTATTGATCTTCGACCATGCCATGCCCACCCGCACGGGGACTGCGATGCTCAAGCGGTTACCGCCCACCTGCCCGGTGCTGTTCGTAGGCCAGGCAGGCGCCCGGCGGCGCAACCTGGCTGAACAGGCCCGCAGTTTTGGCTTGCACGTCATCGCGGAGTTGCCATGGCCACTGTCTTCCCCAGCCCTGCAAAGGGCGTTGCAAATACTGCCCAGCCCGTCCGAACGTGAAAGGTCGCAGCCCATGGAAGCACTGACGGCGCATTGAACAGCATGGAAGGTTAGAACTTTCCGCTTCGCTTGCAGGTCTGCTCCTTACAACTCATCAAGCAAGCGAGTAATCCGGATGGAACGAATCTGCAGACTGCTCAACCAAGCCCTCACCCCTTACCAGGCGCACTTGGGTCTGGCCGATAGCCACGGTAACCGGCAGTTGACCGTCCACGACCACCTGGCCAGGGTGGTATTGCAACGCACGGTCAGCGAGCGTCAATTGCAGGAGCAACGCCTGCTGGTGGATATGGTCGATGGTCTGCACCGTGATCTGCAGATCGCCGAAGGGCGGCTGCAGCCTTGCGTGATTGCTGCGTTGCAGCAGCGTCAGCAACCTCAGGGAACCTTTGCCTGAGCGAGTCATCAGATTGATCAGTACAGCCGGCCACTGCTTTGCTCCCGCATGGCCACTGCTGTCGCTGGAAGCCCAAGGGCTTTCGCTTGACCCCGGACGTTCTTCCCCAGCGTCCGGGGTTTCTTTTTATCTGGGTTGAGGGTTTGGAAGGTCGATCGACCCAGCGGCGTGGCGCTCGTCCTGTTCAGGGCGTTCGGGGTGTGCCGCCGCGTGGTCGGTGAAGAAGGCTCGGCTGTGTTCGAGGTAGTCCGCCCGCTGGGCAGGGTCGAGCCAATGCGCATATAGTTTTGGTAGCACCGTCTGGCGCAGCTGGGTCAAGACCTGATCGATGCGGGCCATGGCGGCTTGTCCCTGCGGGCTGGCCGAGCAGCCCACATGCAGGAATTGGTAGGGTTTCACACCCTGAATGAACTGACCCCCGAATGTTGGACACCTATCTCACCGGAGGGTGTTCCATGACGAAATACAACCTGGCGCTCAAACA
>NZ_VEJN01000007.1:82099-238600 GCF_007678615.1 Pseudomonas sp. DE0157 | reverse complement strand
AGCGCTTGACAGGCATCCATGCCTGTCACCTCCCTCCGCAAGCCCTGCGTTCGGCCTTCTGAAGTCGCGAAGATCAAGATCAAGATCAAGATCAAGATCAAGATCAACAGCAGGGGCATAGAGTGCCTTAACAAGATCTTCTGAGTTGCTAGATTGCTTATTTGCAGTTATGGAAAATTCAAGGTGGTTCGATTCAAACGATGGGCACACTATAAGCCACGTAGCAGATTACTAATAACCCACCGACCACCACACCCTCGCCGCCTACAACCTTGGAGCAGATGTAGTGCGAAGTCCGATTTATCGACATCTCTGTACGCTCTGTGCTGGGCAATGATCCGGGGGCTCTCTATACACGAGGTCAGGCACAGATCCTGCCTGCGGGGAGTTGGGACCCAACGCTTTAGTGACGCCCTACAAGCACCATGGCGCCCACTGGCAGACCCTGCCAAACCCACGTTGGTCGCCCGCGTTGTTACGCAATCGGTAAAACACCGTTGCATCTAAGACTAAGGTCGTCTGGTTGCCGTCCAACAGCCGCATAAAGTAAGGGTGTGGGTTACATTCCCTCTCTGTGCTGCTAGGACAAAAACAATGAACGACAGCATTTACCTCTCGATACAAAACAGCCCCCGTTTCAAGGAGCTGGTCAGCAAGCGCGAACGGTTCGCCTGGATACTCTCGGCGATCATGCTCGGGCTCTATTGCGCTTTCATCCTTCTGATCGCCTACGGCCCCCAGATACTGGGCGCCAAGATCAGCCCTGATTCATCGATCACCTGGGGCATTCCCCTGGGCGTCGGGCTGATCATCTCGGCATTTGTCCTGACCGCCATCTATGTGCGCCGTGCCAACGGCGAATTCGATGAGTTGAACAAGGCCATCCTGAAGGAGGCGCAACAATGATTCGTCCTGCCAAGACACTGGCCGTTCTGGCCTGCGGCGTCTTTGCACCCGCCGTGTGGGCTGCCGATGCCCTGACCGGCGAGGTGCAGAAACAACCGCTGAACGTTTCTGCCATCGCCATGTTCGTGGCCTTCGTGGCCTTCACCCTGGGCATCACCTACTGGGCTTCCAAGCGCAACAAGTCCGCCTCGGACTACTACGCTGCCGGTGGTCGCATCACCGGGTTCCAGAACGGCCTGGCCATTGCCGGCGACTACATGTCGGCAGCCTCGTTCCTGGGTATTTCCGCCTTGGTGTTCACCTCCGGCTACGATGGCTTGATCTACTCCATTGGCTTCCTGGTAGGTTGGCCGATCATCCTTTTCCTGATCGCCGAGCGCCTGCGTAACCTGGGCAAATACACCTTCGCCGACGTCGCCTCCTATCGCCTGGGGCAAAAGCAGATCCGCACCCTGTCCGCCTCAGGGTCGCTGGTGGTGGTGGCCTTCTACCTGATCGCACAGATGGTAGGTGCAGGCAAGTTGATCGAACTGCTGTTCGGCCTGGACTACCACGTGGCCGTGATTCTGGTCGGTATCCTGATGTGCCTGTACGTGCTGTTCGGCGGCATGCTGGCCACTACCTGGGTACAGATCATCAAGGCGGTGCTGTTGCTGTCGGGTGCAAGCTTCATGGCGCTGATGGTGATGAAGCACGTAGGCTTTGACTTCAACACCCTGTTCTCCGAAGCCATCAAGGTGCATGCCAAGGGCGAGGCCATCATGAGCCCCGGCGGTCTGGTCAAGGACCCCATCTCGGCCTTCTCGCTGGGCCTGGCCCTGATGTTCGGTACGGCTGGTCTGCCACACATCCTGATGCGCTTCTTCACCGTCAGCGATGCCAAGGAAGCCCGCAAGAGCGTGCTCTACGCCACCGGTTTCATCGGTTACTTCTACATCCTGACCTTCATCATCGGCTTCGGCGCGATCCTGTTGGTCAGCACCAACCCGGACTTCAAGGACGCAGCCGGCGCCTTGCTGGGCGGTAACAACATGGCCGCCGTGCACTTGGCCAATGCCGTGGGCGGAAGTGTGTTCCTGGGCTTCATCTCGGCCGTGGCCTTCGCCACCATCCTGGCGGTCGTGGCAGGCCTGACCCTGGCGGGCGCCTCGGCGGTGTCCCATGACCTGTACGCCAGCGTGTGGCGCAAGGGCAAGGCCAACGACAAGGACGAAATCCGCGTCTCGAAGATCACCACCGTTGCGCTGGGCGTCCTGGCCATCGGACTGGGCATCCTGTTCGAGAAGCAGAACATCGCCTTCATGGTGGGCCTGGCCTTCTCCATTGCGGCCAGCTGCAACTTCCCCGTACTGCTGCTCTCGATGTACTGGAAGAAACTGACCACCCGTGGCGCCATGATTGGCGGCTGGCTAGGCCTGATCAGTGCAGTGACGCTGATGGTGCTCGGCCCGACCATCTGGGTGCAGATCCTTGGCCACGAGAAAGCCATTTACCCTTACGAGTACCCAGCCTTGTTCTCGATGCTGATCGCCTTCGTGGGCATCTGGTTCTTCTCGATCACCGACAAGTCCACGGCTGCCGAAAACGAGCGGGCGCTGTTCTTCCCGCAGTTCGTGCGCTCGCAGACTGGCCTGGGCGCTTCAGGGGCGGTATCGCACTGATTCGCAGGCATGAAAAAACCGCGCCTCGGCGCGGTTTTTTTTGCTTCACTAGATCATGCCGAGCAACAACAACACCAGCAAGATCACCAGCACCACACCGACGATGCCGGACGGGCCATAACCCCAGCTGCGCGAGTGCGGGAACACCGGCAAGCCGCCAATCAACAGGAGGATCAGGATGATGATGAGAATCGTGGTCATGGAGGAGTCCTTGCGTGGTTGAGGGTCAAGGGCCCAGGTTGCCGGCCTCTTGTAATTAATGACCGACGCCGCTTGTGAAAGATTCCATCGGCGTGTTGGCCATCGCCCCGTCTTTGTGCGCAGCGGGCGGTTCATGGCCGCTCATTCACTTGCCTGATAAGCACCCGCCCTGGGCATCGGCTTGATTAGACTGGGGCCACACCCTCTGAAAAAAGGCAGTCGCCATGCATAAGCGCATCATGATCACTGGCGCAGGCTCCGGGCTGGGCCGCGAAATTGCCCTGCGTTGGGCGCGCGAAGGCTGGCGCCTGGCGTTGGCCGACATCAGCGAGGCTGGCCTACGCCAGACGCTTGAAATGGTGCGTGCCGCGGGCGGGGACGGGTTCGTGCAACGGTGCGATGTACGCGACTACAGCCAGCTCACCGCGCTGGCACAGGCGTGCGAGGAGCACTTCGACGGCATCGATGTGATCGTCAATAACGCCGGGGTGGCATCAGGCGGGTTCTTCGCCGAGTTGTCGCTCGAAGACTGGGACTGGCAGATCTCGGTAAACCTCATGGGCGTGGTCAAGGGCTGCAAGGCTTTTCTGCCGCTGCTTGAGCGCAGCAAAGGGCGCATCGTCAACATCGCCTCCATGGCAGCGCTCATGCAGGGCCCAGGCATGAGCAATTACAACGTCGCCAAGGCGGGAGTGCTGGCGCTCTCGGAAAGCCTGCTGGTGGAGCTGCGCCAACTTGGGGTGGGTGTGCACGTGGTCTGCCCGTCATTTTTCCAGACCAACCTGCTGGATTCGTTCCGTGGGCCGGACCCGGCCATGAAAGCGCAGGTTGGCAAGTTGCTGGAAGGCTCGCCCATCAGTGCCAGCGATATCGCCGAGTGCATCTACCAACAGGTGGCTGACGGGCAGTTTCTGATCCTGCCCCACGAAGCGGGGCGCCAGGCCTGGGCGTTGAAATGCCAGGCACCTGAACGGCTGTACGATGAAATGGCCGACATGGCAGTGAAGATGCGTGCGAAGGCCCGAACCCGTTAAGCAGTAGGGCGGCTCTGTAAGAAAGGTTTCCTAGCCGTGTCGGGTCTTTCTGAATGAGGGTGGAAGTATTGAGTAGCCAAATGGCGAAGCTGCACGCTCCGGTTTTCCCTTTCGCTGGAGAACCGGAACATGTTGGTAATAGGACGCGAAGTGGGTGAGGTCATCATGATCGGCGATGACATCCGAATCATGGTGGTAGAGACCCGGGACGGGGTGGTGCGCTTCGGTGTCGATGCACCCCGGGAGGTGCCGGTGCACCGCGCCGAAGTCTACAGGCGCATCAAGGAAACGCAATGTACCAGGGCGCGCCGGGCGCACAAGGCTTCATAAGGCCGCCTGGAAGTCGTCCCGCATGTGCCTTACTCCAGCAGTTCGCGAGGCACGTCGTGCTTGGCCAGCAGCTGGCACTGCTGGCTTTCAGGGTCGAACAGGATGAACGCCTGCCCCTTGGCCAGCGCCTGGCGGACCCTCAGTACACGGGTTTCCAACGGCGTGTCATCACCATTGTCGGTGCCGTCGCGGGTCACGAAGTCCTCGATCAGGCGGGTGAGGGTGTCGGCTTGCAGGTGTTCGTAGGGAATCAGCATGGGTAACGTGTCTGAATGAGTTGTAGGCATCCTACGCGATTTCGATGGCGCAGGGACCGCCCGCCAGGCGGTCCCGCACTTGCTGTCAGGTCTTCTGACCGACCAGGCTGTCCACCGCCGGCACGCGCGTGTCGCTCTCCATCTGCGCATCGTGTTCGAGCTGATGACTGAAGCGCTCAAGTGACGCATTGGCTGGCTGCGAGTCGCTGGCAAATACGGGCGGGCTCAACAGGTAGGCCGACAACAATTGGCTCAACGCGGCCAGGCTGTCGATGTGCGTGCGCTCATAGCCGTGGGTGGCATCGCAGCCGAAGGCGACCAGCGCCGTGCGGATGTCATGGCCCGCGGTCACCGCCGAATGGGCATCACTGAAGTAGTAGCGGAACAGGTCGCGGCGTACCGGCAATTCCTGTTCGCCTGCGAGCTTGAGCAGGTGTCGAGACAAGTGGTAGTCGTACGGCCCGGACGAATCCTGCATGGCCACGCTGACGGCGTGCTCACTGGAGGCCTGGCCGGGCGCGACCGGGGCGATGTCGATCCCGACGAACTCGCTGACATCCCAGGGCAGAGCGCCGGCGGCTCCCGAGCCGGTTTCTTCGGTGATGGTGAACAGCGGGTGGCAATCGATCAGCGGCTGGCGGCCACTTTCCACCACGGCTTTCAAGGCGGCCAACAAGGCAGCGACCCCGGCCTTGTCGTCCAGGTGGCGGGCGCTGATATGCCCGCTGTCGGTGAACTCGGGCAGCGGGTCGAAGGCCACGAAGTCGCCGATCCCTATGCCCAGCGCCTCGCAATCGGCACGGGTGGCACAGTAGGCATCCAGGCGCACTTCCACATGATCCCAACTGATGGGCATCTGGTCGATGGCGGTATTGAAGGCATGCCCGCTGGCCATCAGTGGCAGTACGCTGCCACGAAATACGCCTGCATCGGTGAACACGCTGACGCGGCTGCCTTCGGCGAAGCGGCTGGACCAGCAGCCCACCGGCGCCAGGGCCAGGCGACCGTTGTCCTGCACCTGGCGCACGCTGGCGCCGATGGTGTCCAGGTGCGCGGAGACGGCGCGGTCCGGGGAGCTTTGACGCCCTTTGACGGTGGCGCGAATGGTGCCGCGTCGGGTCAGTTCGTAGGGAATGCCCAGCTCGTCCAGGCGCTCGGCCACGTAGCGCACGATGGTGTCGGTGAAGCCTGTAGGGCTGGGGATGGCGAGCATTTCCAGCAAGACGCGCTTGAGGTACTCGAGATCGGGTTCGGGATGTCGTTCAGACATGTCCAGGCCTCCGGTCGGTTGAAAAAGCGTTGGGTGATGCGGTCGTCACGGTCGAGCGGGAGCGGTGCCGGCGCCGGCGCCGGGCTCCCGTCCGAGCGAAGCATGGGTGTATCAGGCCAGCGGCCTGCTATGGGGGAACAGCAGGTCGATGAAGCGTTCTGCCGTCGGTTGCGGCTCGTGGTTGGCCAGGCCTGCACGCTCGTTGGCCTCGATGATGACGTAGTCGGGTTCGCTGGCATCCTTGACCATGAAATCGAGGCCCACCACGGGTATCTCCAGTGCCCGCGCTGCACGGATGGCCGCATCGGCGAGGGTAGGGTGAAGGCGTGCCGTGACATCTTCGAGCGTGCCGCCGGTGTGCAGATTAGCGGTGCGCCGCACGGCCAGCTGGCGGCCCGCGGGCAACACATCCTCATACCCAAAGCCGGCCGCGGCCAACGTGCGCTCGGTCTCACCGTCTACTGGGATCTTGCTTTCGCCGCCAGTGGCCGCCTGGCGCCGCCGGCTTTGTGCATCGATCAGCGCGCGGATGCTGTGCGTACCATCGCCCATCACCTGCGCCGGATGGCGAATCGCGGCCGCGACCACTTCATAGCCGATGACCACGATGCGCAAGTCGTGCCCGGCATGGAAGCTTTCCAACAGCACGCGGCTGTCGAACTGTCGAGCGTGTTCGACCGCACGCGTGACGTCTTCGATGGTCGTGAGGTTGACCGCAACGCCTTGGCCCTGTTCGCCATCCACGGGTTTGACCACGACCGCGCCGTGGTCCTCGAGGAACGCCAGGTTGTCATCGGCGTTACCGGCCAGTTGCTGCGCCGGCACCAGCAGACCTGCATTGTGCAGGGCGTGTTGGGTCAGGCGCTTGTCCTGGCACAAGGTCATGGTCACGGCGCTGGTCAGGTCGCTGAGCGACTCCCGGCAGCGTACGCGGCGACCGCCCAGGCTCAGGGTAAACAGACCGGCAGCGGCGTCGCACACCTGCACCTCGATACCCCGGCGCAGGGCCTCATCGACGATGATGCGCGCATAGGGGTTGAGGTCAGCCTGTGGGCCAGGGCCCAGGAACAGGCGCTCGTTGATGACGTTCTTGCGCTTGACGGCGAACGTGGGCAGGTTGCGAAAGCCCAGTTTTTCGTACAAGCGCTTGGCCTGGCGGTTGTCGTGCAACACCGACAGGTCCAGGTAGGCCAGGCCGCGGCTCATGAAGTGCTCGATCAGGTGGCGCACCAGCACTTCACCCACCCCAGGACGGGTGCAGTGCGGGTCTACGGCCAGGCACCACAGGCTGCTGCCGTGTTCCGGGTCATCGAAGGCCTTGGCATGGTTCAAGCCCATGACACTGCCGATGATCGCGCCACTGTCTTCGTCTTCGGCCAGCCAGTACACCGGTCCGCCCAGGTGCCGCGGGGTGAGCAGCTCAGGGTCCACGGGCAGCATGCCGCGTGCCTGGTAGAGCGTGTTGATGGCTTGCCAGTCACTGGGGTTTTGCGCCCGACGCACGCGAAAGCCGCGAAATACCCGTTGTGCCGGGCGATAGTCGGTAAACCACAGGCGCAGGGTGTCCGAGGGGTCCAGGAACAGTTGCTGCGGCGCGTGGGCCAGCACCTGCTGGGGCGCCGCCACGTACAGGGCAATGTCGCGTTCGCCGCGGCATTCGCCCAACAGGTCTTCGGCCAGTTTGGCCGGGTCGGCATAGGTATGCCCGATCAGTAGCCGTCCCCAGCCACAGTGCAGGGCACGTGGCTGGTCGTGGGGCTCGCTGCCATCGCCCGCAAGGCGTGCCTGCAGGCGCTCGTAAGAGGGCGCCTGGCCGCGCAGCAGGCGCTGGCCATAGGCCGTTTCGTGGGCTTTCATGGGTTCAGAGTCCTTGTTCGGTCAGCCACAGGTTCAGCGCCGCCAACTGCCACAGTTTGGAACCGCGCAGGGGGGTAAGCTGGCCGTGCGGGTTGCTCAGCAGACGGTCGATCATGGCCGGATTGAACAGGCCGCGGTCCTGGCTCGGGTCGGTCAGCAGGTCGCGTACCCAACCCAGGGTGGCGCCTTCGAGGTGCTTGAGGCCAGGCACCGGGAAGTAACCCTTCTTGCGGTCGATGACTTCATGCGGAATCACCCGGCGCGCCGCCTCCTTGAGCACCTGCTTGCCGCCGTCGGGCAGCTTGAAGCGTGCCGGAATGCGAGCCGACAGTTCTGCCAGGCGGTAGTCCAGAAACGGCGTACGGGCCTCCAGGCCCCAGGCCATGGTCATGTTGTCCACACGCTTGACCGGGTCGTCCACCAGCATCACCGTGCTGTCCAGACGCAGAGCCTTGTCTACGGCCGCGTCAGCGCCAGGGCGGGCGAAGTGTTCACGGACGAAGTCGCCAGCAGCATCGTTCTCCAGCTGCCAGACCGGCTGCACGGTGTCACGGTATTCGGCATGGCTGCGGTCGAAGAACGCTTCGCGGTACGCCGCGAATGCATCGTTGGCGCCATCGACCTGCGGGTACCAGTGGTAGCCGGCAAACAGCTCGTCGGCGCCCTGGCCGCTCTGCACGCCCTTGCAGTGCTTGGCCACTTCGCGCGACAGCAGGTAGAAGGCGATGCAGTCATGGCTGACCATCGGCTCGCTCATGGCGCGAAACGCCGCAGGCAACTGATCGATGATCTCGTGCTCGGCAATGCGCAGTTGATGGTGGCGGGTACCGTAGTGCTTGGCGATCAGGTCCGAATACTGGAATTCATCGCCGCGCTCGCCGCCTGCGTCCTCGAAACCGATGGAGAAGGTCGACAGGTCATCCACGCCCACTTCGCGCAGCAGGCCGACCAGCAGGCTGGAATCGACACCGCCGGAGAGCAGCACGCCCACGTCGACCGCAGCGCGCTGGCGAATGGCAACCGCATCGCGGGTGGCGTCAAGGACCCGTGTGGTCCAATCCTCCAGGGTCAGGTCACGCTCATCCGGGTTAGGGCCGTACTGGAGTTGCCACCAAGTGCTGCGCTCGACTTCGCCGTGGCGGTCGATGCGCATCCAGGTGCCGGGTTCGAGCTTTTGCACGTTGGCCAGCAGCGTGCGCGGCGCCGGGACCACGGCATGGAAATTCAGGTAGTGGTTCAGCGCCACCGGGTCGAGCATCGGGTCGATGTCGCCCCCTTTGAGCAGCGCCGGCAAGGTCGATGCAAAGCGCAGGCGCTCGCCGTTGCGCGAGAGGTACAGGGGCTTTACGCCCAGGCGGTCACGGGCCAGGAACAGGCGCTGGCTGTCGCGCTCCCAGATAGCCAGGGCGAACATGCCGTTGAGCTTGGGCAGCAGGGCCTCGCCCCAGGCGTGGTACCCCTTGAGCAGCACCTCCGTGTCGCCGTCGGACCAGAAGCTATAGCCCAGGTCCAGCAGCTCCTGGCGCAATTCGGGGAAGTTGTAGATGGCGCCGTTGAAGGCCAGTGACAGGCCCAGGGTGCTGTCCTGCATGGGTTGGGCCGAGCCGTCGGACAGGTCCATGATTTTCAGGCGACGGTGGCCGAGGGCGATTGGCCCCTGGCTGTAAAAGCCCCACGCATCCGGGCCACGTGGCGCCAGGTGATGAGTGATTCGCTCAACGGCAGCCAGGTCGGCTGGGCGAGGGGCTTGACCGAGGGGGGTGAAAAGCAATTCTCCAGCTAGTCCGCACATGTAACGTAAACCCTTTGAGTTTCGGCACTCATGGCGTCACTGGCTTTTCGCGCGTACCGCATTTGTACTGCTTCCCGCATGCTTAGGCTGATCAAACTGCGCCCAGTCGTTGGGGCGTTGATCCACCTGGCGCATGGAGAGCAGCACCTGCACGCTGTGCCCGAGTTGCGCGGCGATGAATGCCGGGTTCATGCCGGCCACCAGGCACATGGTTGCGTACGTGTGGCGCGTGTCGTGCATCCTGCGGGGCCTGATACCAAGCATCCGCGAAGCTGCCAGCCAGTAACGTTTTTGACTCGCTTCGGGGCGTCTGAACAGCGCCGAGCGGTCGTCTGTCCCACTGGGCGCGAACACATCATCTGAACGCGCCTCGGTGAGCGGTCTGGGTTTTTCGAGGGCGTACAAGGCCCGATCGTTCAATAAAACTTTGCGTGTGCGCTTGGTTTTGGTGCGATTTTCGAGGATTTCCAGTAGCCCAAGCCCCCCGGCATCGGCCCTGTTCAGGGCACCGATCAATCGCTCTCCAACCCAGCGCTGCGCCCGCCTGAACACGCTTTCGCAGGCTCGGTTGAAGCCCGCCAAGCAGGCGGTATGAATCATCGAAATGCCGTTCGTCGATGCCTGGCGGCGGTTAATCACTGACGACCATTGGCACGAGATGTTGACCCGGAACGATTTTGATGGTCATCTGCGCGCCTGTTTCAGGTGCCCCCTGCCGCCGTGCATGGGGTGAAACGGGAAGCCGGTTCGTCACCCCAGGGTGATCAGTCCGGCGCTGCCCCCGCAACGGTATGCGAGCGATGCTTTCGACAGACCACTGTGCCACCGGCATGGGAAGGTGACGGCATCATGACCCTCGCGAGCCCGGAGACCGGCCTGAAGCCTTGTTTGGCAAACCCGCGGTGGGCGGGCGCAGGCCGGTTTCCGTGGGCGCGTGCGCCTGCGCGTTCCCCATGCGTTGTTCCCTCCGGGATTCTTTCATTCCTGCTGCAAGTGGAAAGATATGTCCCGCTATTGTGTTTTTCTTACCCCTCAAGGGGCGTTGCTAGGTGCGAGCCTGGTGCCCTGTGTGTGCATGGCCGTCCCGATTCAGGCAGCCGAAGATGTCCATGCGCTGGCATTGCCCGCCACAGCCATCACCGGCACTGCCGAGCAGAACCCTCCCGTGGACCTGCACACTCCTGGCACCAGCGGTTCGCGCCTGAACCTCACGCCCTTGGAAACGCCAGCCAGCGTCACCCGCATCGGCGCCGAGCAAATTCTCGGGCGCAACAACGCCACGGTGCAGGACGCGGTGACCCGCACCCTCGGCATCACTTTCGTCGGCACGCCTGGCAACGGCGGCACTGCGCTTTCGGCCCGTGGCTTCACCGGGCACAGTTCGACCATGCAGCTGTATGACGGCACCCGCCTGTACGTGGGCGCCGGCACTGTCACGTTTCCCGTGGACACCTGGTCAGTAGAACGCATCGACGTGCTGCGCGGCCCGGCTTCGGTGTTGTACGGGGAGGGCGCCACCGGTGCGGTGATCAACGTAGTGCCGAAAAAGCCCTTCGACGGCGAGGTTCGCAACCAGGTTCGCCTGGGCTACGGTTCCAATGATCGTCGGCAGTTGGCATTGGACAGCGGCGGTTCGCTGACCGATACCTTGAGTTATCGCCTGAACCTCAACAAGTTGCACAGCAATGGCTGGGTCGACCGTGGTGAGTCAGCCAGCGTTGCTGTCAGCGGTTCATTGCGCTGGCAGCCGAACGACGATTTCAGCGTCACCCTCAGCCATGACTACGGTGACCAGGACCCGCAACAGTATTTCGGTACGCCGCTGGTCAATGGGCATTACCGTGAATCGCTTCGTGACCACAACTACAACGTGGCCGACGCCGAGGTGCATTACAACGATCAGTCCACTCGATTGGTCACGGACTGGGTGATCACCGACAACCTCACCGCCAATAACCAGCTGTATTTCCTCAAGGCCCAGCGCCGGTGGCGAAATGCCGAAAGCTACACTTGGCTGCCGGGCGACCAGGTGCAGCGCAGCAATTTCATCAGCATCAAGCAGACCCAGGAACAGATTGGGGATCGCCAATCGTTCACCCTGCAGCACACCCTGTTCGGCCTGGACAGCCAGACCGTGGTTGGCGCGGACTACAACGCGATCCGCTTCGTGCGCAAGCATGATTTTGGCAACACCTACACAGATACCGTGCCGCTATGGGGCTCGGGCGGCGGCGATTACATCAGCACCGACCCCTACCGCTCGCGCGAAGCGAACCAGGCCCGGCAATTCTCCCTGTTCGCCGAAAACCGCACGCAACTGACCCAGCGCCTGTCGTTGATCACCGGTGTGCGGCATGATCAGGTGCACCTGAACCGTGACGATCTGGACACCGATACCCGCACCGATCGCAGTCTGAGTGGCGACAACTGGCGGGCGGGCCTGGTGTTCGCGCTGACCGAGGACCTCTCGCTCTATGGTCAGTACGCCACCAGCACCGAAGGCGTGAGCAACTTGCTGACGCTCAGTGCAGCGCAACAAAGCTGGGACCTGAGTACCGCCAAACAGACCGAAGTCGGTGTCAAGCAGATGCTGCCTGAAGGCCGTGGCGAGTGGACACTGGCAGCGTACCACATCGTCAAGAAGAAACTCCTGAGTACCGATCCACTCAACCCCACCGTCCAGCAACAGGTCGGCCAGCAATCTTCGGACGGCATCGAGGCCACCCTGGCGTTGCGCCTGCCCTACGGTGTGCAGCTTTCGGCCAACGCCGCCTGGGTCCGCGCCGAGTACGACGAATTTGCCAGTGGCAACAGCGACTACAGCGGCAACCGGCCGATCGATGTGCCACGGCGGTCGGCCAACCTGTGGTTGAGCAAAGACTTTGGTCGGTTGTTCAGTGCCGGGGCTGGAGCGCGGTATGTCGACAGCCGCTATGGGGACAATGCCAATACCGTGCAGGTACCGAGCTACACCGTGGTCGACGCCAACGTTGACTGGCACGTGAAGCCGGACCTGACCTTGGGCCTGCAGCTCAACAACCTGTTCGATCGTCAGTACGCCACCACCACCGAAAATAACGGCCGGCAGTGGTACCTGGGTGAACCACGGTCTTTCTTCGTCACGGCCGATTACCGTTTCTGATCCGTCCCACCGGCCTTCGGGCCGGTGCTTGCTGGAGTGAATCCGATGACTCGACTGAGTATCGAAGGCCTGCACTGGGCAGTGCCCGAGGCGGGGCGCAGGGTGCGCCAGATCCTGCAAGGCGTGGACCTGCATGTGGACGACGGTGAGTGCGTAGGGCTTGTCGGCCCCAACGGCAGTGGCAAGACCAGCCTGCTACGTTGCGCCTATCGCGCCACGCAACCCACTGCAGGCAGGGTCAGCGTGAGCGGTGTCGATATCTGGCAACGCAGCCCGCGCTGGTGTGCGCAGCGTATCGCGGTGGTGCTCCAGGAGTTTCCTGGCGAATTCGGATTGAGCGTTGCCGAGGTGGTGAGCATGGGGCGCACGCCGCACAAGGCCCTGTTTGATGGCGACACGCCCGAGGACCGGCAAAGGGTCGCTCATACGCTTGTGCTGGTTGGGCTGGCAGGTCATGCCGAGCGTACGTTCGCTTCGCTATCCGGAGGCGAGAAGCAGCGCGTGCTGTTGGCCCGGGCACTGGTGCAAGCCCCTGAGCTGCTGATTCTCGACGAGCCGACCAACCACCTCGACCCGCATTACCAACTTGGGCTTCTGCAGCACTTGCGCAGCCTGGGGCTGAGCACCCTGGCCAGCTTCCACGACCTCAACCTGGCTGCGGCATTCTGTGACCGGCTGTACGTCCTCGACGCTGGCCGAATCCTTGTCAGCGGCACGCCCCAGCAGGTGCTGACCCGCGAACTGATCCAGGAGGTGTTTGGTGTCCAGGCGCTGGTCGACCTTCATCCGCTGCACCCTTACCCACGCATTACCTGGATAACCCGACCATGAACGCTCGCTTTCTGATCGCCCTGATAACGCTGCTGCTGGCGCTGCCTGCCACGGCCAGCGAGTACCCGCTGAACGTGCGCAGTTGCGAGCGCCTGGTGACGTTCAGCAAGGCCCCCAAACGGGTGGTGGTGCACGATGTGAACATGACCGCCATGCTGCTGCACCTGGGGCTGCGAGACAGCATCATTGGCTACACAGGGTTCACCCGCAGTAAACACCGTGACCCATGGATCGACGCTGCGCTGGAGGGCGTGCCACAACTGGCAAGCCGTTATCCTTCCATTGAAACGCTGCTGGCGGTCGATGCCGACCTGTTCTTCGCCGGCTGGAACTATGGCATGCACGTGGGAGGGGCGGTGACCCCCGCGACGCTTGCGCCCTTTGGAGTGCCGGTCTACGAGTTGAGCGAGTCCTGCGCTTGGGTCATGTCCGGCCAACGTGCGAGCTTCGATGATGTCTATCGCGACCTGGATAACCTGGGGCGCATGTTCGATCACCAGCGCCAGGCCCAAGCGCTGATCGGGCAGATGCGCCAGCGGATCGCCGGGGTGCAAGCGCGGGCAGGGCAGGCGCAACACCGACCACGGGTCTTCTTGTACGACAGCGGCGAAGATCGCCCGCTGACATCGGGGCGCCTGGGCATGCCGCAGGCACTGATCGACGCAGCCGGTGGCGTGAACGTGATGGACGACGTGGCCGCCAGCTGGACCCAGGTGAATTGGGAAAGCGTGGTAGAGCGCGACCCTGACGTGATCCTGATCGTCGACTACGGACCCAGGACCTGGCAGCAGAAACGTGATTTTCTGTTGCACCAGCCCGCGTTGAAAGACGTACGGGCCATCCGCGAGCAGCGCTTCGTGCCACTGACCTACCTGCAGGTCACCCCCTCGGTTGAGAACGTCGAAGCCGTGGAGAAAATCGCCCGCGCCTTGCATCCCGAGCTGTTCGCAGCGGGGGCACCATGACCTTGGCGCGCAGCCCAGCGTGTTATGGCTGGCTGACCGTGGTGCTGGTCATCCTGTTGGTGGCGTCTTTGGTCGCGTCGCTGGCATTTGGCCCGGCATCGGTGCCCTTGACCCACGTCATCGGGATCGTCGCGCAACAGATGGGCATCGACTGGGGGCCTGCGCTCAGCAAGAGCCAGACGCACATCATCTGGCTCATCCGTGCCCCGCGTGTACTGTTGGGCGCATTGGTCGGGGCAGGGCTTGCCCTGGTGGGTACGGCCCTGCAGTCCGTGACCCGAAACCCACTGGCAGACCCACATTTGCTGGGTGTCAGCGCCGGCGCTGCGCTGGGCGCAGTGCTGGTGATGCTTTACGTCGGGGACTTCGTCGGTGTGCTCAGCCTGCCGCTGGCTGCGTTCGTGGGGGCGACAGGGAGCATGCTGCTGGTGATCGGCGTGGCGCGCCGCGGCGGACGCCTGGAAAGCGATCGCTTGCTGTTGGCGGGGGTGGCGGTGTCCTTCGTGCTGATGGCCGTGGTCAACCTGCTGCTCTATACCGGTGACCAGCACGCGGCGGCTTCGGTGGTGTTCTGGATGCTGGGTGGGCTGGGGGCTGCCCGCTGGGAGGTCATCTGGTTGCCGGCACTGTGCGTGCTGTTTGGACTGTGCGCGCTCCAAGTGATGGGGCGCGGCCTGAATGCATTGATGAGTGGCGAGCAGACCGCGATCAGCTTGGGCTTCTGCGGCCGGCGCCTGCGGCTTGAGGTGTTCATCTGCACGTCATTGTTGACCGGGGTGCTGGTCTCGCTGTCGGGTGCCATCGGTTTCGTGGGCCTTATGGTGCCCCACGTAGCGCGCTTGCTGGTGGGGGCGGACAATCGGCGGTTGATGCCGGTCAGTGCGCTGCTGGGTGGGGTGTTTCTAGTCTGGGTGGATGTGGCCGCCCGCACCCTGATCGCACCGCAAGACCTGCCGATCGGCATTGCTACCGCAGCGCTGGGCGGGGTGTTCTTCATGCTGTTGCTCAAGCGGTAACGACACGGCAAGCCACCGTGGGGTGCTTGCCGTGCCCTGCATCAGAAGTCCAGGGTGAGCCCTGCATACAGCGCACGGCCATCGCCGGGTGAGTGCAGTGATGCATCTGCCCCATCGGGGTCGTACCAGACATACTCGTAGTAGCGGTTGGTCAGGTTCTTCAACTGCAGGTCCACGCTCATGGTTTCGCTGAGTTTGTACGTCGCCCCGAGGTTCATCAGCACGTAGCCGCCATAGGTACCTTGGGTGTTCTCCCGCTCAAGGTAGTAGTTGGTCTGCCCGTTCGCCCAGGCAGTGAGCTGCAGCTTTGGAGTAGCCTGGTAGCTGATGCCGGTATTCCACAGGTGATGTGGCACGTGATCGATTTCCTGGCCCTTGCTACCTGGTAATGCGCTGCTGGGCTCGAGGATCTTGGAGTACTGCCAGGAGTACGACATCCATACCTCGGTGCGTTCATCCGGGTGCAGGTTGACCTGCAGGTCGTAGCCCCAGCGCCGTGTCTCACCGACATTGTCCGACTCCCCACTCGGGTCGTTCAGGCGCCGGCTCACTTCGCCAGAGGCGTCCTGGCGCCAATAGGCCACACGGCCATCGACCCAGCTGGCTGGGGTGAACTTGACGCCGGTTTCCCAGCCTTCATTGATCGAAGGGGACAAGTCCTCGTTGCGCGGCGGCACCTTGTAGGCTGCGGCGCCGGTACCGACCTGGAAGGTGCGACCCCAGTTGGCGTAAACGCTGGCAAACTTCCATGGCGAATAGACAATGCTGAGCTTGGGCTGCTTGATCAGCCCGTAGTCGTTGATGTCGTAGCCCTGTCCGGTCATCTTGTTGGTGAAGTCACCACTGATCTTGTCCACCCGGTAGGCCGGCACGATCTTGAGCGACTCCAACGGCTCGATCTCTGCCTGTACGTAGGCACCGACTGTGTTGAAGTCGAAGTCCTGGTCGCGTGTCTGCGCCTGGCGTACACGCGCTTGGGTACGGTAGCGCTCGCTGCGGTTCTGTTGCTCCTGCACATCGCTTCCACCTTCCAGCGCAAAGGCGTGCAGCCAGTCCACCTGTGGTCGCCAGGTCAGCGAGGTGATGGCGCCGTACTGGTCCTCGTAGGTGTCGCGCTCCTGCTGTGAACTGGTGCGCCAGTACTGGGTCCAGCGACGGTCGTCATAGGTGTTGAGGTAGGTCTTGGCCGACCAGGACAGGGTGTCGGCCAAGTCGGTGTCGAAGTGCACGCTGACCTGGTTCATGCGCCGCGTGCCTTTGTCCGTGGCGTTGTAGTCATTGGTCATGCGCGGATGATGGCGGGCGTCGTCCTCGGTCAGGTAGCCCGCTTCCTGGGCTTCGGACTCGTAGTGGCGCGCGATCAGACCAAGGCGGTAGCTGCCATCGTCAGGGGTATAGAACCACTTGCCGCCGAAGCTGTAGCGTTCGGTGTCGGCGTGGTCGCGATAACCGTCGACCTGTTGGCGGGCGAAGAAGTAGTTCTGCGTCCAGTTGCTGGTCTCGATGCCCTTGGCCAGTTGCACCTCTCGGGTATTAAAGCTGCCGTAGCGCAGGCGCGCCTTGTTGTAGTTACCGCCGGTGCGGGTGTTGATATTGACGTTGCCGGCGATGTTGTTCAGGCCATAGCGCGGGTCGCTGGTGCCGCGCACCACTTCGATGCTGTCGATGTCCATGGGGAACACCGAGTCGATGAAGGGCATGTTGCCGTCGTTGGTGTTACTGGGGATGCCATCGATCAGCAACTTGACCGCGTTCACTTCGCCTTCGCCATTGAAGCCGCGAAACGACAATTTGCCCGAGGTGGTGCCTTGGTTGAACTCGGTGAGCATCACCCCCGGTGCCCTGCGCAACAGCTCCCAGCTGTAGGCGACTGGCATTTTTTCGAGGATGTCACCGCCTAGAATATCCACCGAACTGAGCACGCTGCTGGTGGCCAGCGGGCCGCTTTCGGTGCTGGTCACGCTGACCGCACCGAGGGTTAGCGTCGAGTTCTCGGCAGCGCGTGTTTCGGCAATGGCCGATGACAAAGGGCTGAGGCTATAAACAGCGAGCACGGGCAGGACGGCGCGTGCGGTATGACGAAACGCAGACATGAAGTGTTTCCTGAAGACAGTCGAGCAGCGCTGCGCGCCGCATGTCGCGGGGCAGCAATGGGTAAGCGACGACGGGTCAGGCCAGGGGAGAGGCGCGGGGGTTGAGCTTGGGCCACTGTTCACGCGGCAACGGCAGCTTGTGGCTGTCACCGATCAGCAGTGCGTCGGGCCAGTAGCGGGGGAACAGGTGGCGATAGTAGTCGCTGGCCAGCAAGGCATGCGCGGCATGGCCACAGCAGCAGTCACCCGCCTGATGCTTGATTGGCGGCTGATCGTCCAGTTGCGGCAGGTCGGCCTTGAGCTGGGCCAGCAGTGACTTGGGCAAGCTCTGCGCACCGTGCAGGCTGCAAAAGCTTCCCAGCATCAGCGATTGGCTGTCGATGCTGGGGGATTGCAAGGCACGATCGAGCGGCATCGCCAGCAGGTTGAACAGCACGGCGATGCCTGTTAGCAAACACACAAGTGAGCGTGCACGTACGGTCATCTGACCCCCAGGCGATCAAGGCCCGTATTAAGCCTCATTCGCGATCAGGTATGAAATGTCGCTACTGCGGCCTATTGCCGCAGGGCGCCCGCCTGGGCGAGGCACCTGTTATTTGCCCCGAATCAGGCGCCGCAGTGCAAAGCGGTTGGGGTGGCAGGCTTCGGCGACCGTTCGCGGTACCGGCAGCGGTTCGCCGCAGACCCAGGCCGCCACCAGTTCTGCGCTGAGCGGGGCCGTGATCAGGCCCCGCGAGCCGTGGCCGCTGTTGACGTACAGGCCCTCAAGCCAAGGGCACGCCACCTGCGGCACTTGTCGCGCGTCCCGGGCAAGCGCTGCATAGGCCTGGGCAAAAGCGTGGTCGTCGGCCAAAGGCCCGACAATAGGCAGGTAGTCCGGGCTGGTGCAGCGGAAAGCGGCGCGGCCTTCGAGCGCCTGCGCATCGAACCCCGCCGCGCCAAGCCGGTGGGACAGGTCAGGGGAAATTTCGTCCAGCAGCGCCAGGTTGCCCTCGTGTTCGGCCGCCGTGGGGGTCAGGTCAGTGCTGTGGAAATCGAAGCTGGCGCCCAGGGTGTGCTCGCCGCATCGCGCGGGCGCCACATAGCCTTGCGCGCAGACCACGGTGCCCAGCGCCCGGCTTTGGGGGGTTGCGGGCAGTCGGGTGACCTGGCCACGAATACGCTTGAGCGGCAAGCCGGCGCACGGTTCGAACCGTTTGACCTCGGCAGCACTGGCCAGGATCATCACCGGCGCGTCGGCCAGCAACTGGTCCCCGGCCCAGGCCTGCCACCGCCCCGCGACCTTGTGCAGCGACAGCACCTCCTGGTGCGTGACCAGGCGGATGTTGGGGTGCTCAAGCTGCTGGCGGCATAGCGCGGGCGGATGCACCCAACCGCCTTCGGGGTAGAACAGCCCGCCTGTCGATAGGGTGATGCCAGCGGTGGCCTGGGCCTGCTCCTGGGTCAATGCGTGCACAAGACCGGGCCCGAAGGCCTGCACCAGCTTGCCCTGGCGCGCCGCTTCCTTGTCGTCGAAGGCCAGTTGCAGGACGCCGCAGGCGTCCCAGTCCTCGCCGCGCTGAAGGTGCTCAAGCTGACGGCGGGTGTAACCGAAACCGGCGAGAATCATCCGGGACAAGGCCGTGCCGTGCGCCGATAGCTTGAGGTACAGCACCCCCTGCGGGTTGCCGGACGCTTCCTGCGCCGCTGACCCATGCCGCTCCAGTACCGTGACCTGCCAGCCGCGTCGGGCCAAGCTTGCCGCCGTGCAACTGCCGGCCAGCCCGGCACCCACCACCACGGCCTGACGCGGCCCATCACCTGCCGGCGGGCGGGCATACCAGGGCGCTGTAGGGGCAGGGGGCGGGCCTACATACGCCCCGCTCATCACTTCCCACTTCTTGCCGATGCCAGGCACCTTCTTCATGGCAAAACCCGCCTCCACGAGGCTGCGGCGTACCCAGCCGGTGGTGGTGAACGTACCCAGCACGGTACCGGGGTGGGACAGCCGCGCCAGTTGCGCGAACAGTGCCGGGGTCCACATGTCGGGGTTCTTGGCAGGGGCAAAGCCATCGAGGAACCAGACGTCGACCTGGGCGTCGAGCTCCGGCAATTGCTCGAGCACATCACCGATCAGCAAGGTGAGGGTGACGCGTCCACCTTCGAAGGTGAATTGCTGATACCCCGGATGCACCGCCACGTATTGGGCCAGCAAAGGCTGGCTGTAGGCGGCCAGCTCCGGCCACAGACTGATGGCACGGGCCAGGTCATCGCGGGCCAGGGGGAATTTCTCGACGCTGACGAAGTGAAGCCGGGCATCTGCGTGGGCGTGTTGCGCGAACAGTTGCCAGGCGCAGTAGAAATTCATGCCGGTGCCAAAGCCCGTCTCGCCGATGACCATGCAGGCCTCAGGCGCCATTGCAGTGAAACGTTCAGCCAGGCGGGTTTGTCCGAGAAACACATGGCGGGTTTCATCGATGCCTTCATTGACGGCGAAGTACACGTCATCGTAATGCCGCGAATGAGGGCGGCCCTGTTCGTCCCAGTCGATCTGGGCGTGCTGGAGCGGGGGAGTTACGGTCATGGCAGGTGCACAGCGACAAGCGACTGAAGAAGTGGCGATAGTCGCATGACTGGGGCTTTCTTGCAGCCCGAGCTCCCAACCCAGGTGGGCTTTTGCGCTAGTCTTGTCTATCCATTGAAGGAGCCCGTGCATGTTCGAATCTGCCGAAATTGGTCACAGCATCGACAAGCAAACCTACGACGCCGAGGTACCCGCCTTGCGTCAGGCACTGCTCGAGGCCCAGTATGAGCTCAAGCAGCAAGCGCGTTTTCCGGTCATTGTGCTGATCAACGGCGTGGAGGGGGCCGGCAAGGGCGAGACGGTCAAGCTGCTCAACGAGTGGATGGACCCGCGCATGATCGATGTGCTTACCTTCGATCAGCAGACCGACGAGGAACTGGCGCGGCCACCGGCCTGGCGTTACTGGCGCGCCTTGCCGCCCAAGGGGCGCATGGGGGTGTTTTTCGGCAACTGGTACAGCCAGATGCTGCAGGGGCGCGTGCATGGGGTGTTGAAGGACGCGGTCCTGGACCAGGCCATCAACGGTGCCGAACGCCTGGAGCAGATGCTGTGCGATGAAGGCGCGTTGATCATCAAGTTCTGGTTTCACCTTTCCAAGAAGCAGATGAAGGCGCGGCTCAAATCCCTCAAGGACGACCCCTTGCACAGCTGGAAGATCCGCCCGCTGGATTGGCAGCAGTCACACACCTACGACCGCTTCGTGCGTTTTGGGGAACGTGTGTTGCGCCGCACCAGCCGCGATTACG
This sequence comes from Pseudomonas sp. DE0157, assembly GCF_007678615.1. Taxonomy (NCBI): domain Bacteria; kingdom Pseudomonadati; phylum Pseudomonadota; class Gammaproteobacteria; order Pseudomonadales; family Pseudomonadaceae; genus Pseudomonas; species Pseudomonas sp. DE0157. The sequence goes on along the minus strand of NZ_VEJN01000007.1, from coordinate 217,936 downwards.
CACCTTGGCACATCGTCGAGGGAGTTGACCCCAATTACCGCAGCCTGGCCGTCGGGCGCATCCTGCTCGACAGCTTGCAGGCGGCCCTGGCCAATAACCCCAAGGGCAAGCACGTGGGCAATGTCGCGCCGCTTGGACGCAGCATCGACCAACGTAGCCTGCTGGGTGCCCTGGACCTGAGCTTGCGTCTGGACAAGGCGGACTATCAGGAGCAACTGGTCACCGAGCAGGCGCGCCTGGCCGGTTTGCTGCGTCACAAGCACATGCGCCGTCATGCCTTGGTAGCGGCCTTCGAGGGCAATGATGCGGCGGGCAAGGGCGGTGCGATCCGGCGCGTGGCCGCTGCCCTGGATCCGCGTCAGTACCGGATCGTGCCCGTTGCCGCACCTACCGAAGAAGAACGCGCGCAGCCTTACCTGTGGCGTTTCTGGCGGCACATTCCCGCGCGTGGCAAGTTCACCATCTTCGACCGTTCCTGGTATGGGCGGGTGCTGGTGGAGCGGGTCGAGGGGTTCTGCAGCCCTGCCGACTGGATGCGTGCCTATGGCGAAATCAACGACTTCGAAGAACAACTGGTGAATGCGGGCGTGGTGGTGGTCAAGTTCTGGCTGGCCATCGATCAGCAGACCCAGCTCGAGCGCTTCGAGGAGCGTGAGCAAACCCCGTTCAAGCGCTACAAGATCACCGAGGACGACTGGCGCAACCGCGACAAATGGGACGACTACAGCCAGGCCGTGGGCGATATGGTCGACCGCACCAGTAGCGAGATCGCGCCCTGGACGCTGGTTGAAGCCAACGACAAGCGCTGGGCACGGGTCAAGGTTCTGCGCACCATCAACGAAGCACTGGAAGCGGCGTTCGCCAAGCACAAGAAGTAGGCCGGGCTCGTACACCTGACATGAAAGTGGGCTTGGGCAGCACAGCCGCGATCCGGCGTGTTGCCCGTATCATGCCCCCACAGAATGACGTGATGAATTCTTTTCCCGGCTGGGCTGCTCAGCTTGCCTGCGCAGCCCCGTAGAATTCAGCCACCCCCACCACGGATCTGATCGAGGACACCATGCACACCACCTCCGGCCGTTGGGTTCACGGCCTGCTGCTTGCCCTGCTGACGGCACTGCTGTGGGGCATCCTGCCGATCAAGCTCAAGCAGGTGTTGCAGGTGATGGACCCGTTGACGGTGACCTGGTATCGCCTGCTGGTGTCCGGTGGACTGCTGTGCGCCTGGCTGACGGCCAACCGCCGCCTGCCGTCGTTCGGCCGGCTCACGCCCAAGGGCAGGGGCCTGGTTGGGGTGGCGGTGCTGGGCTTGATGGGCAATTACGTGCTGTATCTGATCGGCTTGAAGTTGCTCAGCCCTGGTACCGCGCAGCTGGTGGTGCAACTGGGGCCGGTGCTGCTGCTGGTGGCCAGTGTGTTCGTGTTTCGCGAGCGCTTCAGCGTGGGGCAGGGGGTGGGGCTGTTGATCCTGCTGGCAGGTTTCGGGCTGTTCTTCAACCAGCGCCTGGAGGAGCTGTTGACCTCCCTTGGCGCCTACACCACCGGTGTGCTCACCATTGTGCTGGCCACCAGTATCTGGGTGTTCTACGCCTTGAGCCAGAAGCAGTTGCTGACGATGTGGAATTCGCAGCAGGTGATGATGGTGATCTACCTGTGCTGCGCAGCGCTGCTGACGCCCTGGGTGCAGCCGCTGGAGGTCTTGTTACTGAGCCCCGTACAGGGCTGGCTGCTGTTGGCGTGCTGCCTGAATACGCTGGTGGCCTATGGCGCCTTTGCCGAAGCCCTGGCGCATTGGGAGGCTTCTAGGGTCAGTGCGACGCTGGCATTGACGCCATTGGTGACGTTCGTGGCGGTGGCACTGGCTGCGCTGGCGTGGCCTGATTATGTGCAGGCCGAGCAGATCAACCTGTTGGGGTATGTAGGGGCCGTGGTCGTGGTGGCAGGCTCTGCGCTGGTAGCGCTCGGGCCTTCGCTGGTGGCGGGATGGCGGGCACGTCGTGCCCGGCTTGCGCAAGTGTCCTAGGTGTTGGGGGCGGGTAACACTTAACTGGCCCAGATGCGGTGCAAGGCAGTTGCTTGCACATCAAATGCGCAAGCCTTCTTGGCGTTGCCAAAAAAGGGGCTACGCAGGCAGCCCCCCAACACCTCAACCCTTGCCACCCGGCGCCAGCATGTTTTCAGGCTTTACCCACTCATCGAACTGCTCGTTGGTCAGGTAGTCCAGCTCAAGCGCTGCCTCACGCAGGGTCTTGCCCTCACCATAGGCTTTCTTGGCAATCTCGGCAGCCTTGTCGTACCCGATATGCGGGTTCAGTGCCGTCACCAGCATCAGCCCTCGCTCCAGGTGTGCGGCCATTTGCTCGGCATCTGGCTCGATGCCCGCCACGCAATGCTCCTGAAAGTTGCGGCAACCGTCTGCCAACAATTCGATGGACTGCAGCAGGTTGTGGATGATCACCGGCTTGAACACGTTCAGCTGCAGATGCCCCTGGCTGGCGGCAAAGCCGATGGTGGTGTCGTTGCCCAGCACCTGGCAGGCCAGCATCGACAGCGCCTCGCACTGGGTCGGGTTGACCTTGCCGGGCATGATCGAGCTGCCGGGCTCGTTGGCGGGCAAGCGCACCTCGGCCAATCCCGCACGGGGGCCTGACCCGAGCAGGCGCAGGTCATTGGCGATCTTCATCAAGGCCACCGCCAGGGTTTTCAACCCCCCAGCCAGGCTGGTCAGCGGCTCGTGCCCGGCCAGCGCTGCAAACTTGTTGGGCGCGGTCACGAAGGGTAGCCCAGACAAGGCAGCCAGCTCGGCAGCGATGGCTTCGGCGAAGCCCTGGGGCGCATTGAGGCCCGTGCCCACCGCCGTGCCGCCCTGGGCCAGCTCATACACCGCCGGCAGGCTGGCGCGGATGGCGCGCTGGGCATAATCGAGCTGCGCCACGAATGCCGAGACTTCCTGGCCGAAGGTGATCGGCGTGGCATCCATCATGTGCGTGCGCCCGGTCTTGACCAGGCGATGATGACGGGCCGACAACTCGGCCAGGCCCGAGGACAGCTCGGCGATGGCCGGCAGCAGTTGCTCGTGCACGGCCTGGGCGGCTGCGATGTGCATGGCGGTGGGGAAGCAGTCGTTGGAGCTCTGGGAGCGGTTGACGTGATCGTTGGGGTGCACCGGCGACTTGCCGCCGCGCACCTGGCCGGCCAGTTCGTTGGCGCGACCTGCGATCACCTCGTTGACGTTCATGTTGCTCTGCGTGCCACTGCCGGTCTGCCAGACTACCAGTGGGAATTGATCGTCATGCTTGCCATCGAGGACCTCGTCGGCGGCCTGCTCGATCAGCCGGGCAATGTCGGCGGGCAGGGCGCCGTTGCGGTCGTTGACGCGGGCAGCGGCTTTCTTGATCAGGGCCAGGGCATGCAGCACGGCGAGCGGCATGCGTTGCTGGCCGATGGCGAAGTTGATCAACGAGCGCTGGGTCTGGGCGCCCCAGTAGGCGTGCTCAGGAACTTCGACCGGCCCAAGGCTGTCTGTTTCGATACGGCTCATGCTGCATTCACTCCCTTGTCAGTCAGAATCAGCAGTTTAGGCCCTCATGCGACCTGGCGGTTCAATCGCCTGTCGTGCTACTTGAGCAGCTCGCCCTGGCGGGCGCAGAATGCTCGCTCTGAGGTACCGCCTCCCCCCTCCTGAAGGAAATGCAATGACCCGTCTTCGTGTCCTCTGTGCTGCAGTCGCCCTGGCTTGCGGCAGTGGCCAGGTCCTGGCCGCCACCGCCAGCCACAACGCCGCTGCCGAGAAATTCCTGACCCTGGCCAATGCCGACAAACTGGGCACGCCGGTGTACATGCAAGTGCAGCAGATGTTTGCCCAGCGCTTCGCCCAGACCAAGGCGCCTGCCTCCAAGCAGCCCGTACTGGAAAGCTACCAGGCCAAGGCCAACGCCGCGCTGGACAACGCCATCGGCTGGAACAAGCTCAAGCCCAAGATGGTCGACCTGTACACCCAGACCTTTACCGAGCAAGAACTCAAGGACCTGGTCAAGTTCTACGAGTCGCCCCTTGGCCGCAAGGTGCTGCGCGAGATGCCCAAGGTCACCCAGCAATCGGCTCAGCTGACCCAGCAGACCCTCGAACCTGCGGTGCCGGTGGTCAACAAGCTGCTTGAAGACATGACCAAGCAGCTGGACCCCAACTATGGCAAGGCAGCCGCGCCAGCCAAGAAGTGAGCACGGCCATGAACATGCAACAGCGTATCGAACAGCAACTGGCAAGCCTGACGCCTCAGCACCTGCAGGTGCTCGATGAAAGCCACATGCACAGCCGTGGTCAGCAGACCCACTACAAGGCGGTGATCGTGAGCGATGTGTTCGCAGGCCTGAACAGCGTCAAGCGGCATCAGAAGGTGTACGCGACCATGGGTGAGCTGATGGGCCAGATTCATGCGCTGGCCATCCACACCTATACCGGCGATGAGTGGGCGCAGGTCGGCAGTGCGCCGGCATCGCCTGTATGCGCCGGCGGCGGGCACTGAAACCTTGCTGTTGTTCTGGTAGAATCCGCTTCATCCCAAAAAGGGGCTGCTGCACAGCCCATCGCAGGTCCCCCAGCTGCTTCAGGTAAACCCCCTGCGTTGACGCACCGGGCACCTGAAGCGGCAGGCGTGCCTGCGGTGGGCGTGCAGCGGCCCTTTGTTCATTGTGTAGCCCGGTCTGCCCCTTACGAGGGCAACCACCTGGAGAACCCGATTCATGTCCCACCCTATCGTCGTCGCGGCGCTGTACAAGTTCGTCACCTTGCAAGACTACGTCGAACTGCGCGAGCCGCTGCTCAAGGCCATGCTCGACAACCACGTCAAAGGCACCTTGCTATTGGCCCATGAAGGCATCAACGGCACCGTGTCAGCCACCCGCGAAGGCATCGACGGCCTGCTGGCCTGGCTGCGCAGCGACCCGCGCCTGGTGGACATCGACCACAAGGAGTCGTACTGCGACGAGCAGCCCTTCTACCGTACCAAGGTCAAGCTCAAGAAAGAGATCGTCACCCTGGGCGTGCCTGGGGTCGATCCCAACCAGGCGGTGGGCACCTACGTCGAGCCCAAGGACTGGAACGCGCTGATCAGCGACCCCGAGGTACTGGTGGTCGATACGCGCAACGACTACGAAGTGGCCATCGGCACGTTCAAGGGGGCCATCGACCCCAAGACCGAAACGTTCCGCGAATTTCCCGACTACATCAAGGCCAACTTCGACCCAGCCCGCCACAAGAAGGTCGCCATGTTCTGCACCGGGGGCATTCGTTGTGAAAAAGCGTCCAGCTATATGCTCGGTGAAGGTTTCGAGGAGGTCTATCATCTCAAGGGTGGCATCCTGAAGTACTTCGAGGAGGTGCCTGAGGAACAAAGCCTGTGGGAGGGCGACTGCTTCGTGTTCGATAACCGCGTCACGGTTCGCCATGACCTGAGCGAGGGTGAATACGACCAGTGCCACGCCTGCCGTCATCCGATCAATGCCCAGGAGCGTACCTCGGAGCACTATTCGCCAGGTGTAAGCTGCCCGCACTGCTGGGATTCGCTGAGCGAGAAGACCCGCCGCAGCGCCATCGACCGGCAGAAGCAGATCGAGCTGGCCAAGGCCCGCAACCTGCCGCACCCGATTGGCCACAACTACAAAGCCGAGGCTTGATCCATGTCTGCGCGCCTGATCTACGTGATGGACCCGATGTGTTCCTGGTGCTGGGGCTTCGCCCCGGTGGCCAGTGCGCTGATCGATCAGGCAAATCAGGCAGGCGTGCCGACCCATCTGGTAGTCGGCGGGCTGCGCAGTGGCAGTGCCGCGCTGGACGGCGCCACCCGCAAGTACATCCTCGAGCATTGGCAGGCCGTGGCCGAAACAACGGGGCAGCCTTTCACGTTCGAGGGCGCCATGCCCGACGGCTTTGTCTACGACACTGAACCGGCCTGCCGGGCACTGGTAGCGGCCCGCGAGCTGGACGGCGAGCGCCTCTGGCCCCTGCTGGCAGCCATACAGTCTGCGTTCTATGAAGGGGCTCATGACGTGACCACCGCCCCGCATCTGGTGGAGCTGGCCGAGCAGGCGGGTTTCGCGCGCGGGCTGTTTGCCGAGGCATTCACCCGCGCCGAAACCCGCGCTGCGACCGCGGCGGATTTCGCCTGGGCCCAGGGCTTGGGCATCGCAGGGTTCCCGACCTTGCTCGCTGAGCGCAACGGTCAGCTGGCCTTGCTGACCAACGGGTATCAGCCGCTCGAGCGTCTGCAACCGTTGCTTGGCCGCTGGCTGCAGCAGGCCGCCAGTGCTTGATGTGCCCGGGTCGCCCGACCCGGCGCCGTCCAAGCCGGTGGGCTCGGCCGACCGGTTGAGCTGGTCGGAAATCCGGCGCCTTGCCCTGCACCATAAAAAGCAGCTGTGGACGGCGAACCTGATTGCCGTGCTGGCAGCGTGTTGCAGTGTCCCGATTCCATTGTTGCTGCCGCTGCTGGTGGATGAAGTGCTGCTCGGGCATGGCGATGCCGCGCTCAAGTGGATGAACCAGCTGTTGCCGTCTGGCTGGCAGGTCGCAGCGGGCTATATCGGCCTGATGTTGTGCCTGACCTTGTGCCTGCGCCTGGCGGCACTGGCGTTCAACGTCATCCAGGCCAGGCTGTTCGCCGGCTTGGCCAAGGACATCGTTTACCGGCTACGCATTCGCCTGATCGAACGGCTCAAGCGTATTTCCCTGAAAGAGTACGAGAACCTGGGCAGCGGCACGGTCACCACGCATCTGGTCACCGACCTGGACACCCTGGACAAGTTCGTGGGTGAGACCCTCAGTCGCTTTCTGGTCGCCATGCTCACCCTCACCGGCACGGCCGCCATCCTGCTGTGGATGCACTGGCAACTGGCGCTGCTGATCCTGTTGTTCAACCCGCTGGTCATCTACTTCACGGTGCAGTTGGGCAAGCGGGTCAAGCACCTGAAGAAGCTCGAAAACGACAGCACGGCACGCTTCACCCAGGCGCTGGCCGAAACGCTCGATGCCATCCAGGAGGTCCGCGCCAGCAACCGTCAGGGGTATTTCCTCGGTCGATTGGGCGTCAAGGCCCGCGAGGTGCGCGACTACGCCGTGGAGTCGCAGTGGAAGAGCGACGCCAGCGGCCGTGCCAGCGGGCTGCTGTTCCAGTTCGGCATCGACATCTTCCGCGCAGCGGCCATGTTGACGGTGTTGTTCTCGGACCTGTCGATCGGCCAGATGCTTGCCGTCTTCAGCTACCTCTGGTTCATGATCGGCCCGGTCGAGCAGTTGCTGAACCTGCAATATGCCTACTATGCCGCGGGCGGTGCGCTCAATCGCCTCAATGAGCTGCTGGCACGCGCCGACGAGCCCCAGTACCCGGCGGCCAGTGACCCCTTCGCCGGGCACGCCACGGTGGGTATCGAGGTCCGGGACCTGTCCTTTGCCTACGCCGACGAACCCGTGCTGGACAACCTGAACCTGGCCATCGCACCCGGTGAGAAGGTGGCCATTGTCGGCGCCAGCGGGGGCGGCAAGAGCACGCTCGTGCAGCTGCTGCTCGGGCTGTACAGCGCAGATGCAGGCACCATTCGCTTCGGTGGTGCCACCCTGCAGGAAATCGGCCTGGAAACCCTGCGTGAGCAGGTGGCGGTGGTGTTGCAGCATCCGTCGCTGTTCAACGACAGCGTGCGGGCCAACCTGACCATGGGCCGGGACTGCACCGACGATGCCTGCTGGCAGGCATTACGGATCGCCCAGCTCGACGCCACCATCGCCGCGCTCCCTCACGGGCTGGACAGCGTGGTCGGGCGCTCGGGCGTACGCTTGTCCGGCGGCCAGCGTCAACGGCTGGCCATTGCACGCATGGTGCTGGCCGAGCCTAAGGTAGTCATCCTGGACGAAGCCACCTCGGCGCTGGACGCTGCCACCGAGTACAACCTGCACCAGGCGCTGGCGCGTTTTCTCAAAGGCCGCACCACACTGATCATTGCCCACCGCTTGTCGGCGGTGAAGCAGGCGGACCGGGTGCTGGTGTTCGACGGCGGTCATGTGGCAGAGGACGGTGACCATCAGCAGCTGATTGCCGAGGGTGGGTTGTACGCCAAACTGTATGGGCACCTGCAGCAGATCTAAGGGCTGTGAGAAGTGGCTTGGGACGACGGTCAGGCGGGGCTGCTTGTAACACAACCTCACCGAGTATCGTAATGCGGTTCACTTAAGATCGTTAGGGCCGCTGCGCGGCCCATCGCGGCCGGTCCGGCGCCCCGGCGAGGCCGCTCCTATAGGGGGCCGTGTCACTCGAGATCGTGTAGCCCTACCTGCGCAGCCACTGTCTTTGCACCGTACTTGAAAGCTACCGAATTGGGTGTAGGAGCGGCCCTTGTGCCGCGATGGGCCGCGTAGCGGCCCTAAACGAACAACATCACACCGAGTTCTCTAGCTTCACACTCAGACTAAGGCTTGAGCAATCGCAGGAATTCCACACCGGCCGGCGCCATCACCTGTTCGGCCCGCGTGATGACGCCGATCTCGCGTACCACGCCCGGATGATCCACCACCACCTTGCTCACTTCGTCACGGCCCTCGTCGGCCGACTCGGGCAACAATGCAACACCCTGGCCCTGGCGCACCAGGGCCAGCACCGTCGACATGTAATTGGCTTCAAGCCCTGCCGCCAGGGGCAGGCGCGCGTCGGCGAACAGCCGCTCGACCAGGTTGCGCACGCTGCTGTCCCGTCCGGTCAGCAGCATGGGGTATGCCGCCGCTTCGGCCAGGGTCACCGCTGTCCGCCTGGCCAAGGGGTGGTCGTGCGGCACGTACAGGCACAGGCGATCTTCGAGCAGGGCCTTGAACGCCAGCCCCTGGGTAGGCCGCGCCTGTACACCCAGGCCGAAATCCACTTCTTGCTCCAGCACCAGCGTATCGATGCGCTGGGCTACCACGTCGCGCAGCCGGACCTCGATGCCGGGGAAGCGTTCGCGAAAGCGCTGCACCACGCCTGGCAGCAGCCCCGAGCATAGTGAGGGCAGGGCCGCGATGGTCAGTACGCCCCGACGGGAGGTGGCATGGTCGCGGGCCGCTTCGACGATGTTGTCCAGGTCGAGCAGCAACTTTTCCATCGGCAGCAATGCATGCTGACCGGCAGCGGTCAGGCCGACGTGGCGCGGGCTGCGTTCGAGCAAAGTCACCCCGAGCCAGTCTTCGAGTTGGCGAATCTGCACGGTGAGCGCCGAAGGCGACAGGTTCAAGGCCACGGCCGCTTTGGAAAAGTTGCCGGTTTGCGCCACGGCCAGGAACGCGCGGATGAGCTGGATCGCATTTTTCATTTTGTTTTTCCGAACGTGGCCTGCCGAATATTTCAATTCACAGAGCCTAACGCCGTTGTTATTACTCTTGCAAAACAACAACAGGGCCTTCTCTCGCAATTGCGAACCAGAGGCCGAAGAGGAAACCCCATGCTCGCCACCCTCGGTGTCGCCACTATCCTGTGCATGCTCGTGAGCATCATGAGCAAGCGCATCTCTCCCTTGGTCGCCCTGATTGCCCTGCCCATCATCGCGGCGCTGCTCGGCGGCTTCGGCCTGCAGACCAGCGCCTTCATCATCACCGGCATCAAGAACGTCGCCCCGGTCGTGGGCATGTTCGTCTTTGCCATCTTGTTCTTCGGCATCATGACCGACGCCGGCATGCTTGACCCGATCATTGATCGCATCCTCAAGCGCGTCGGCACACGCCCGACGCGCATCGTCATGGGCACGGCCTTGCTGGCCTTGCTGGTGCATCTGGACGGTTCGGGCGCAGTGACCTTCCTGGTGACCATTCCGGCGATGCTGCCGCTGTACACGCGCCTTGGCATGGACAAGCGCATTCTGGCCTGCGTCACGGCCATGGCGGCCGGGGTCAACTTCCTGCCCTGGACCGGCCCGGTGCTGCGCTCATCGGCAGCGCTGCACGTGCCGGTGGCCGACCTGTTCCAGCCGCTGATTCCGGTGCAGATCGTCGGGCTGATCTTTGTCTTCGCCTGTGCCTACTGGCTTGGGCGCCGCGAAGAACGGCGCCTGGGCCTGGGCCGGGACCAACTCGACGTCACGCCGCATCAACGTACGCTCACTGACGCCGAGCGCGAGCTGCGCAAGCCCCGCCTGTTCTGGCCCAACCTGCTGCTGACCCTGGTGGTGATGGGGATCATGATCGCAGGGGTGGTGGACCCGGTGGTGATGTTCATGGTCGGCACCGTGCTTGCCTTGTGCCTGAACTACCCCAACGTGGACGCGCAGCGGGCGCGCATCGACGCCCATGCCAAGACCGCCCTGACCATGGCCAGCATTCTTCTGGCCGCTGGGGTCTTCACCGGCATCATGCAAGGCACCGGCATGCTCAAGGCCATGGCCGAGGTGGCGGTGGGGCAGATTCCCGCAGGGCACGGCCAACTGATTCCTGCGGTGGTCGGCTTTCTGTCCATGCCTTTGAGCCTGCTGTTCGACCCGGATTCGTTCTATTTCGGCATCATGCCGGTGGTCGCCGAGGTGGGCAGGGCCTTGGGCGTGGACCCGATGCAAGTGGCCCAGGCTTCGCTTCTGGGTGTGCACACCACGGGCTTTCCGGTCAGCCCACTGACCCCCGCGACCTTCCTGCTGGTCGGCCTGTGCAAGATCGAACTGGCCGATCACCAACGCTTTACCATCCCTTTCCTGTTCGCGGCCTCGGTCCTGATGACCTTGACCGCCCTGGTCATTGGAGTTTTCTAGATGAAAACCATACGCATCGGCGCTGGCGCCGGCTACTCGGGCGACCGCATCGAGCCGGCCATCGAGTTGGCGCAACAGGGCGAACTGGATTACCTGGTGTTCGAGTGCCTGGCCGAGCGCACCATCGCCCTGGCGCAGCAAGCGCGGCTGCTCGACCCGCACGGTGGTTTCGACCCCCTGCTGGGCGAGCGCATGCGCCGCGTGCTGCCCTATGTAGGCACAGGGGCCGACGGCACGCGGCGGCGCCTGCGCATCATCACCAACATGGGGGCGGCCAACCCACTGGGCGCGGCCAGTGAAATCCGCCGCATTGCGGCTGAACTCGGTATGCCTGGTATCAAGGTAGCGGCGCTGACCGGCGACGATGTGCTCGCCACCTTGCAGCAACGGCCCGAACAGACCCTCGACAACGGCGCCACCCTGGCTGAGCTCGGCGACCGGTTGATTTCAGCCAACGCTTATGTGGGCGCAGCAGGCATTGTGCAGGCCTTGCAGGCCGATGCCGACGTTGTGGTCACTGGCCGGGTGGCCGATCCGTCGCTGTTTCTCGCGCCGCAGCTGTTCGAGTTCGGCTGGCGCGAGGACGACTGGACGTTGCTCGGGCGCGGCACCCTGGTTGGGCACCTGCTCGAATGCGCAGGGCAGATCAGTGGCGGCTACTTCGCCGATCCCGGTGTGAAGGAGGTGCCCGACCTCGACCGCCTCGGTTTCCCACTGGCCGAAATCGATGCAACGGGCCATGCGGTGATCAGCAAGGTGGCCGGTTCCGGCGGGCGCATTGATACTTCTACCTGTACTGAGCAACTGCTGTACGAAGTCCATGACCCGGCCGCTTACCTTACGCCCGATGTGACCGCTGATTTCAGCCAGGTGGCGTTTCAGGCCCTGGCCCAGGATGAGGTCCGGGTGCAGGGCGCTGATGGGCGCGCGCGCCCGGAGGCGTTGAAGGTGTCGGTGGGTTTTCTCGACGGTTGGATCGGCGAAGGGCAGATGTCCTATGGCGGCCCTGGTGCAGTAGCCCGCGGGCGCCTGGCCGAAGCCATCGTACGCAAGCGACTGCAACTGACCGGTGTGGCCTGCGACGACATCCGCAGCGAGCTGATTGGCGTCAGTGCCCTGCACGGTGATGACTTGGGCCAGCGCGCCCAGGGCGAACCCTGGGAGGTGCGGCTGCGTGTGGCGGCGCGCTGCGCCTCCAAAAGCGATGCGGTGCGCATCGGCAACGAGGTGGAAACCCTTTATACCAACGGTCCCTATGGCGGCGGTGGGGCGAGCAAGTCGGTGCGTCAGGTAGTGGCGGTGGCTTCGCTGTTGCTGCCCAGGGACGCGGTGACCTTGCAGGTGCATCTGGAGGAGATGGCATGAGTACCCCGACAAAACTGCGGGACATAGCCCACAGCCGTACCGGCGACAAGGGCGACACGTCGAACATCTCGGTAATCGCCTTTGATTCTGCTGACTACCCGCGCCTGGCCCAGTGGCTCACGGTAGCGCGCGTCACGGCCCACTTTGCCGAACTTCTGGACCCGGCAGGGCCCCCCGTTCGCCGGTACGAGTTGGCGCAGCTCGGGGCGTTGAACTTCGTGCTGCCCGGGATCCTGCGCGGTGGTGTGACCCGATCGCTGGCGTTGGATGCCCATGGCAAGGCGCTGGGGGCGGCACTGCTGGACCTCGAACTCTGACAAGGGGTTGGCCTGCGGCGTGCGCGGTGATCAAGCTCGGCCCCCGCGTTGCGCACCTTGAGTTGATCAAAAGCTAGGCTGTCATGACTTAATTGACGTGGTCCATGCGGTGTCTGCGACAATATGTCCAGCACTGCGCCACGCTCAAACCGGCGAGCCAGACACCGCGCCCACAAGGCAGCAGGCGTGGCGGCCATCATTGACTGAAATCAGGCCCCTAAATTTCCATCGCGTTAATGGCAGATGGCCTACGCTGTGCTTTGTCTGGGTTGATTCGCGCCTTATCTGCTCTGTGACAGGGACTCCATGAAGGGACATCGCACTCAAGAAGCGCCCAAGCTACTCGGGCTCACCTGGCCATTCATCGCCGTGGTGGTTTTCCAAGTCGCCCTTGGTAGTCTCAGCCTCTACACGCTTTCTGCCGTGCGTGCCTACGTGGCGGGCGAAAGCTTGTGGTCCAAAGCGCAAAAAGACGCCATCTACTACCTCAACCTGTACGCCACCACCCGCGACGAAGCCACCTATGGCCGCTATCAGCAGGCCATCGTGGTGCCCCAGGGCGATCAACGCGCGCGCAAGCTCATGGATCAGTCGAGTCTGGACCTGGAGGCGGCCCGTCAGGCCGTCCTGCAAGGTGGCAACCACCCCGACGACGTGGAACGCATCATCTGGTTCTACCGTCACTTTCGCACCGTCAGCTACCTGCAGACAGCCATCAATTACTGGGACATCGGCGACGATTACCTGGCCAAGCTGAACGTGCTGGCCGGGGAGATGCACCAGCGCTTCGCCAGCGGGCCGGTCGATGAGCAGGTGATCCGTGCCTGGAAAAGCCGCATTGCCACCATCAACGAGGGGGTGACGCCGGCTGCCAAGGCGTTCAGCGATGCCCTGGGCGAGGGGTCGCGTGTCTTGCTGCGGGTACTGCTGATCACCAACCTGCTGACCGCGATGATCCTGATCACCATCGCCTGGCGGCGCTCCAGCAAACTGCTGGCCCAGCGCCAGGCGTTTGCCAACGCGCTGCAGGAGGAAAAAGAGCGGGCACAGATCACCCTGCAGGCTATTGGTGATGCGGTGATCACCACGGATGTGGAGGGCTTGATCGGCTACATGAACCCGGCGGCCGAGCAACTGACCCACTGGCAGGCCGGCCAGGCGCTGGGCCTGCCGTTGTCTGCACTGTTTACCCTGGTGGACGAGCACGATGTGGACGAGGGCCGCAGCCTGGTGGAACAGGTGCTCAGTGGCAGTTTGAAAGGCGGCGCCGAACATGCGCGGCTGATTCAGCGCCTGGACGGCAGTACGGTGTCGATCAATCTGGTGGGCTCGTCCATCGTCAACGACGGGCAGGTCAATGGCATCGTGCTGGTGCTGCACGACATGACCCAGGAGCGCCAGTACATCGCCAACCTCTCCTGGCAGGCCACGCACGATGCACTGACCGGCCTGGCCAACCGTCGCGAGTTCGAATACCGACTGGAGCAGGCGCTCAATGCGCTGGCGCGCCAGCCTGGGCGGCATTCGCTGATGTTCCTGGACCTGGACCAGTTCAAGCTGGTCAACGATACCTGTGGGCATGCCGCCGGGGACGAGCTGCTTCGGCACATCTGCGCCGTGCTGCAATCGGGCCTGCGTGAAGGCGACACCCTGGCGCGGCTAGGGGGCGATGAGTTTGGCGTGCTGCTTGAGAACTGCCCGTCCGAGCAGGCCGAGCGGATTGCCGAGCAGCTACGCCAGACGGTCCAAAGCCTGCATTTCGTGTGGAAAGGGCGGCCGTTCGTGACCACCGTCAGCATCGGCCTGGTGCATATCGCCCAGGCCCCCGGCACCCTCGAGGCGTCGCTGCGGGCAGCAGACATGGCCTGCTACATGGCCAAGGAAAAGGGGCGCAACCGGGTGCAGGTGTACCACGCCGATGACAGCGAGCTGTCCATTCGTTTTGGCGAGATGGCCTGGATTCAGCGCTTGCACGTGGCCCTGGAAGAGAACAGGTTCTGTCTGTACGCCCAGGAAATCGCGCCGTTGAAGGCCTTCGAGGGGCCTGGCCACATCGAAATCCTGTTGCGCCTGCACGATGAAAGCGGGCGCACCATACTGCCCAATAGCTTCATCCCGGCCGCCGAGCGCTATGGGTTGATTACCGCGCTTGATCGCTGGGTGGTGCGCAACGTCTTCATCATCATCCGCCAATGCCTAGATGCCGGCCACCAGGGGCCGCTATCGACCTGCGCCATCAACTTGTCCGGTGCCAGCATCGGCGATGACAAGTTCCTCGAGTACCTGCAGCGCCTGTTCGCCGAATATGCTATTCCTCCGCGCATGATCTGCTTCGAGATCACCGAAACCAGCGCCATTGCCAACCTGGGCAGCGCCATCCGCTTCATCAATGAGCTAAAAGGCCTGGGTTGTCGTTTTTCACTGGATGATTTCTGTGCTGGCATGTCATCGTTCGCCTACCTCAAGCATCTGCCCGTCGACTTTCTCAAGATCGACGGCAGCTTCGTCAAGGACATGCTGGACGACCCGGTCAATCGGGCCATGGTCGAAGTCATCAACCATATCGGCCATGTCATGGGCAAGCGCACGATTGCAGAATTCGTGGAAACACCCATGATCGAGCAAGCGTTACAGGAAATTGGTGTCGATTATGCCCAGGGCTATCTGATCGAGCGGCCCCAGGTATTTACCTGTGACAGTCTGCATCGCCAACGGATTGCCGCCCGGCCTCTGTTGCAGCGGGCACCTGGCACGTTTCGTTAGTTAGCTGGAAATCACAAGGAACAAGGAGTAGACAGTGATTGATGCATTCGTTCGTATCGGGCCATTGATGGACCCGGCCAGTTACCCCAAGTGGGCCCAGCAACTGCTTGCCGATTGCCATGAGAGCAAGCAGCGGGTGGTTGACCATGAGGTGTATCGACGTCTGCGTGACGGCAAGTTGAAGCAAGCGACCATTCGCCAGTACCTGATCGGTGGCTGGCCGGTGGTGGAGCAGTTCTCGTTGTACATGGCCCATAACCTCACCAAAACCCGGTATGGCCGGCACCCAGGCGAGGACATGGCGCGGCGCTGGTTGATGCGCAATATCCGCGTGGAGCTCAACCATGCCGACTACTGGGTGAACTGGGCCCACGCCCACGGCATTCACCTGCACGACCTGCAGGCCCAGGATGTGCCGCCCGAGCTCAATGGCCTCAACGATTGGTGCTGGCGTGTGTGTGCCACGGAAAACCTGGCCATTGCCATGGCCGCCACCAACTACGCCATCGAAGGGGCCACCGGGGAGTGGTCGGCGGTGGTGTGTTCCACCGACACCTACGCGATGGGCTTTCCGGAAGAGCAGCGCAAGCGGGCCATGAAGTGGCTGAAGATGCACGCGCAGTATGACGACACCCACCCGTGGGAGGCGCTGGAGATCATCTGTACGCTGGTAGGCGAGAACCCGAGCATGGCCTTGCGCACTGAGTTGCGCCGAGCCATCTGCAAGAGCTATGACTGCATGTACCTGTTCCTGGAGCGGTGCATGCAGCTTGAAGTCACCCAGCACGAGCGGGCGAGCCCGGCGTTGGCGGCGGGGTGATTGCGCGGCTGTCGTGATGCAGGCCCCGCCCATCGCTGGCACCTCGGCGATGGGCGGGGAGACGAGTGCACATGCACAACGCTGTGTCAGGTAGGCCAGCCCATCACTGGGCGTTGAATGCCTGCCCGTTCACATCCTTGCTGTCAGGCCCCATCAAGTAGAGGTAGACCGGCATGATTTCCTCAGGCAGCGGGTTGTCCTGAGGGTTCTCGCTCGGGTAGGCCTGCGCGCGCATGGCCGTACGCGTCGCGCCCGGGTTGATGCTGTTGGAGCGCACCGGCGCCACCCCTTCGAGCTCGTCTGCCAGGGTCTGCATCATGCCTTCGGTGGCGAACTTGGAGATGCCGTAGGCGCCCCAATAAGCGCGGCCCTTGCGCCCGACACTGCTGCTGGTGAACACCACCGAAGCATCTTCGGACTGCTTGAGCAGCGGCAGCAGGGTGCTGGTGAGCATGAAGGTGGCATTGACGTTGATGTGCATGACGCGCATGAAGTTGTCGCCCGACAACTGCTCCATGGGCGTGCGTGGGCCGATGATCGAGGCGTTGTTGAGCAACCCGTCCAGGCGCCCGAACTGTTCCTCGATCATGACCGCCAGCTCGTCGTACTGATGGGCGAGGGCGGTTTCCAGGTTGAACGGGATCACCACAGGCTGGGGGTGCCCGGCCGCTTCGATCTCGTCATAAAGCGCATTCAGGTTCGCTTCGGTCTTGCCGAGCAGCAGCACCGTGGCGCCCAGGGCAGCGTAGGCCTTGGCCGCGGCGGCGCCGATGCCGCGCCCGGCACCGGTGACCAGGATGACCCGGCCTTTGAGCAGGTCGGGGCGGGCAGTGTATTCGAACATGTCAGATCCTTAGGCGTTAGCGGTGATCAGCAACCACAGAGGGCGCCGTCGATGACTTTACGCAGGTCCTGCGGGCTGTCCACCACCACATCGGCACCCCAGTTGTTGGGGTTGTCCTCGGGATGGATGTAGCCGAAGCGTACCGCTGCGGTGCGGGTGCCGGCATCGCGGCCGGATTCGATATCGCGCAGATCGTCACCGACGAACAGCACGCTGGCAGGGTCCAGCGCCAAGGTTTTGCAGGCCAGGATGAGCGGCTCGGGGTCGGGCTTGCTGTTCTTTACATGATCCGGGCAGATCAGCAAGGCCGAGCGTTCAGCCAGCCCCAGGCGCTGCATGATCGGCTCGGCGAAGCGCACAGGCTTGTTGGTGACCACGCCCCACAACAGCTTGCCTCGCTCGATGTCCTCCAGCAGCTCGGCCATGCCGTCGAACAGGCGGGTATGCACGGCGCAGTCGCGCTGGTAGCGCTCCAGGAACTCCAGGCGCAAGGCTTCGAAACCTTCGGCCTGCGGGTCCATGGCGAAGGTGGCGGCCACCATGGCGCGTGCACCCCCGGAGATCACGCCCCGAATCAGCGCGTCGTCGACGACCGGCAGGCCTCGATCGGTGAGCATGGCCTGGCAGATGGCGATGAAGTCGGGCGCCGTGTCCAGCAAGGTGCCGTCCATGTCGAAGAGTACCGCTCGCAGGCGCATGCTTATTCCTCGCGCAGGGTCTGGATCATGTAGTTGACGTCCACATCGCTGCTGAGCTTGTAGTGCTTGGTCAGCGGGTTGTAGGTCAGGCCGATGATGTCCTTGACCTCAAGGCCGGCGACGCGGCTCCAGGCACCCAGCTCGGAAGGGCGGATGAATTTCTTGAAGTCGTGGGTGCCGCGCGGGAGCATCTTGAGGATGTACTCGGCGCCGACGATGGCCAGCAGGTAGGCCTTGGGGTTGCGGTTGATGGTGGAGAAGAACACCTGGCCGCCTGGCTTGACCATGCGGTAGCAGGCGCGGATCACCGATGAGGGGTCAGGCACGTGCTCGAGCATCTCAAGGCAGGTGACCACGTCGAAGGCACCGGGCATTTCTTCGGCCAGGGCCTCGGCCGTGACCTGACGGTATTCGACCTCCACACCCGATTCCAGCTGATGCAGGCGGGCGACGGCCAGGGGCGCCTCGCCCATGTCGATGCCGGTCACCGAAGCGCCGCGCAGGGCCATGGCTTCGCTGAGGATGCCGCCGCCGCAACCCACGTCCAGCACGTTCTTGCCAGCAAGGTGGGCGCGCTCGTCGATCCAGTTGACGCGCAGCGGGTTGATATCGTGCAGCGGCTTGAACTCGCTCTCGCGGTCCCACCAGCGGTGGGCCAGCGCTTCGAATTTTGCGATTTCAGCGCGGTCGACGTTGCTCATTGAACAGTCCTCAGAAACGTGGGAATCAGCTTCACGTGGCAAGCTGCAAGGTGCATGACATACAGACGGTGGCGTTGGCCCAAGCGTTCGCACGGCGTCAGGCTTGTCTTGTCAGACGCCATGAGCCTTTTGCCCGCAGAGCTTGCGGCAGCTTTCTGTGCGTGGCCTGGCAGGCCCACGCCAGAGAGCGGGCGTTGGTGGTGCTTCGGCCAGCGGCTCTGTGCCCAACCTTGCTTGTGCTGCCGGGTGTCTGCGGCGCGCAGCTTGCGCTCGAAAAGGCCGAAGTATACCCGAGCGCTCAGGGCGCCGGGTCGCTATAATCGCCGGCTTTTGATACGCGAACGACGGGGAGAGGTGATGCGCGAGCAACTTTTGGCGGCCGAGAAGGTGACCGGAATCCGCTGGCAGGGCGGCGTTCTGCATCTGCTCGACCAGCGCCTGCTGCCATCCCAGGAGCACTGGCTGGCCTGCGACACGGTCGCGCAGGTGGCCACCGCCATTCGCGACATGGCCGTGCGTGGCGCATCGGCCATCGGTATCGTGGCGGCGTATGGGCTGGTCCTGGCCGCCGAGGAGCGCCTGGCCGAAGGGGGCGACTGGGAGATGGACCTTGAAGAGGATTTCATGCTCCTGGCCGAGGCGCGCCCTACCGCAGCCAACCTGTTCTGGGCCCTGAACCGCATGCGCGAGCGCCTGCAACGCCTGCGTCCCGGCGAAGATGTGCTGGGCGCACTGGAAGCCGAAGCGCTGGCCATTCACGAAAGCGATCGCGAGGCCAACCTGACCATGGCCCAGCACGGCACCGAGCTGATCCGTCGGCACCAGGGCAATGCCCAGACGCTGCTGACCTATGGCAATGCCGGGGCCTTGGCCAGCGGCGGTTTCGGAACGGCGCTGGGTGTGATTCGCGCAGGCTTTCTGGAAGGGATGGTGGAGCGGGTCTATGCCGGGGAAACTCGCCCGTGGCTGAAGGGTTCGCGGCTCACGGCCTGGGAGCTGGCCAACGAAGGCCTGCCGGTCACCCTGTGCGCCGATTCGGCCCTGGCGCACCTGATGAAGACCAAGGGCATCACTTGGGTCGTGGTCGGCGCTGATTGCATCGCTGCCAACGGGGATGTGGCCAGCAAGATCGGTACCTACCAACTGGCGGTCAGCGCCATGCACCATGGTGTGCGCTTCATGGTCGTGGCCCCGAGCAGCAGTATCGACCTGAACCTGGAAACGGGCGACGACATCCCGCTTGAAGAGCGCGAACCGGATGAACTGCTCGACTATGCCGGCACTCGGGTGGCGCCGCAGGTGGAGGTGTTCAATCCGGTCTTCGACGTGACCCCGGCGGACCTGATCGATGTGATCGTGACCGAGCGCGGCATCATCGAACGCCCGGATACGGCCAAGCTGGCGCAGATGATGTGCCGCAAGCGTTTGCACTGAAAGGCGACACAGCGGTTGCGTTGCGCTCGACTGCCGGGCGTGGCCCTCTGCAGGCGTTTTTCCATGCCTGGGCGCCCCTGCCGGGCACGCTGTCGAACGCGGGCCTGGTGGTGCTCGCGGCTACCTTGCACCACGGCGCGGGCCCCTTGGCCTGGGCATGAATTCGCGGCCCGGCTGGCCGCTTGCCGCATCTCCCACTACCCCTGCTGTTGTGGTAATATCCGGCAGTTTCCAAGACCCCGCTGTGCGGCGGTCTTCATTGCGCAGATCCATGGCACAACTCATTGATTTGTCGTAAGTCGTCGCGGGCGAGTGCACTGCGGCGGCGAGCTTCGTTCGGCCCTTGATGGCGCTGCGAAGTTTCACCAGAAAAAGGAATCAGGCTTCTCATGGGCGAACTGGCCAAAGAAATCCTCCCGGTCAATATCGAAGACGAACTGAGACAGTCTTACCTCGACTACGCGATGAGCGTGATTGTCGGGCGAGCGCTGCCCGATGCGCGTGACGGCTTGAAGCCCGTGCATCGCCGCGTTCTCTTTGCGATGAGCGAACTGGGCAACGACTGGAACAAGCCGTACAAGAAATCCGCCCGTGTGGTCGGTGACGTGATCGGTAAGTACCACCCGCACGGCGACACTGCGGTCTACGACACCATCGTGCGTATGGCTCAGCCCTTCTCGCTGCGCTACCTGCTGGTCGACGGCCAGGGCAACTTCGGTTCGGTGGACGGCGACAACGCCGCGGCCATGCGATACACCGAAGTGCGCATGGCCAAGCTGGCGCATGAGCTGCTGGCCGACCTGCACAAGGAAACCGTCGACTGGGTGCCCAACTACGACGGCACCGAGCAGATCCCGGCGGTCATGCCGACGCGTATTCCCAACCTGCTGGTCAACGGTTCCAGCGGCATCGCCGTGGGCATGGCCACCAACATTCCGCCGCACAACCTGGGCGAAGTCATCGATGGCTGCCTGGCGCTGATCGATAACCCGGACGTCACCATCGATGAGCTGATGCAGCACATCCCCGGTCCTGACTTCCCTACCGCCGGCCTGATCAACGGCCGCCAGGGCATCATCGAGGCCTACCGCACCGGCCGTGGCCGCATCTACATGCGTGCCCGCTCCCAGATCGAAGACATCGACAAGGTGGGCGGTCGCCAGCAGATCGTCGTGACCGAGCTGCCGTACCAGTTGAACAAGGCGCGTCTGATCGAGAAGATCGCCGAACTGGTCAAAGAGAAGAAGATCGAGGGCATCACCGAGCTGCGCGACGAGTCCGACAAGGACGGCATGCGCATCGTCATCGAGCTGCGTCGCGGCGAGGTGCCGGAGGTGGTGCTCAACAACCTGTACTCGCAGACCCAGCTGCAGAGCGTGTTCGGCATCAACGTCGTCGCCCTGGTCGATGGCCGTCCGCGGCTGCTCAACCTCAAGGACCTGCTCGAAGCCTTCGTGCGCCACCGCCGCGAAGTGGTTACCCGGCGCACCGTGTTCGAACTGCGCAAGGCGCGTGAGCGCGGCCACATCCTTGAAGGCCAGGCGGTTGCGCTGTCCAACATCGACCCGGTCATCGCGATGATCAAAGCCTCGCCCACGCCGTCCGAGGCCAAGGAAGCCCTGGTGTCCACCGCCTGGGAATCGAGTGCCGTGCAGGTCATGGTCGAACGTGCCGGCGCCGAGTCGTGCCGCCCGGCCGACCTGCCTGAACAGTATGGCCTGCGCGACGGCAAGTACTACCTCTCGCCAGAACAGGCCCAGGCCATCCTTGACCTGCGTCTGCACCGCCTGACTGGCCTGGAGCACGAGAAGCTGCTGGCCGAGTACCAGGAAATCCTGGAGCAGATCGGTGAGCTGATCCGCATTCTCAACAGCGCCGAGCGCCTGATGGAAGTCATCCGCGAAGAGCTCGAAGCGATTCGCGCCGAGTACGGCGATGCCCGTCGCACCGAAATCCTCAATGCCAGCCACGACCTCAACTACGGCGACATGATCCCGGAAGAAGAGCGTGTGGTGACCATTTCCCATGGCGGGTATGCCAAGACCCAGCCATTGTCCGCCTACCAGGCCCAGCGCCGTGGCGGCAAGGGCAAGTCGGCCACCGGCGTGAAGGACGAGGACTACATCGAGCACCTGTTGGTCGCCAACAGCCACGCTACCCTGCTGCTGTTCTCCAGCAAGGGCAAGGTGTACTGGAAGAAGACCTACGAAATCCCCGAGGCGTCCCGCGCTGCCCGTGGTCGCCCGCTGGTCAACCTGCTGCCGCTGGAAGAGGGTGAGCGCATCACCGCCATGTTGCAGGTCGATCTTGAAGCCTTGCAGCAGAACGCCGACCTCGAAGAAGAACTCGAAGACGCCGATGACACCGTGCTCGAAGGCGAGCTGGTCGAAGTGGAGGAAGTGGACGAGGAAGAAGGCGACACCCCCGAGTGGGCGGCAGAGCCTACCGGCGCTTACATCTTCATGGCCACCGCCTCCGGCACCGTCAAGAAGACGCCGCTGGTCCAGTTCGCCCGTCCTCGCTCCAACGGCCTGATCGCCCTGAAGCTCAAGGAAGGCGACACCCTGATCGCGGCGGCCATCACCGATGGCGCCAAGGAAGTCATGATGTTCTCCGACGCCGGCAAGGTCATCCGCTTTGCCGAGAGCGTGGTGCGCGAAATGGGCCGTACCGCCCGTGGCGTGCGCGGCATGAAGCTAGGCAAGGGCCAGCAGATCATTTCGATGCTGATCCCGGAGTCCGGCGCGCAGATCCTCACCGCGTCCGAGCGTGGCTATGGCAAGCGTACCCCGCTGTCCAAGTTCCCCCGTCGCGGCCGTGGCGGCCAGGGCGTGATCGCCATGGGTACCAAGGGGCGCAACGGTTTGCTGATCGGCGCCATCCAGGTGCAGGAAGGTGAAGAAATCATGCTGATTTCCGATCAAGGCACATTGGTGCGTACCCGGGTCGGCGAGGTGTCCAGCCTGAGCCGGAACACCCAGGGCGTGACGCTGATCAAGCTGGCCTCCGACGAGACGCTGGTGGGCCTTGAGCGTATTCAGGAGCCGTCCGAGGAAGAGCTCGATGCGCTCATCGAGCTGGACGAGGAGGGCGTGGAGGCCCAGGCTCCTGACGAGCAAGATGCGGCGGGCGCCGAAGAGGCCCCGCAAGAGTAAGTGCGCTGAACCCGAACGGGGCGACCAAGGTCGCCCCGTTTGACTGATCAAGCCAGGCATTTGGCCTGCAAGGGCCCCAAGCAGGCCTGGGCCACCGAATTACGATGTTGTTCTATTTGGCAGAGCGAGAGTGGATGTGAGCAAACGAGCCTTTAACTTCTGCGCAGGCCCTGCCGCGCTTCCTGATGCCGTGCTGCAGCGCGCCCAGGCCGAGATGCTGGACTGGCACGGCAAGGGCCTGTCGGTCATGGAAATGAGCCACCGCAGCGACGACTACGTGGCCATCGCCGAGAAGGCCGAGCAGGACCTGCGTGACCTGCTGTCCATCCCCTCCAATTACAAGGTGCTGTTCCTGCAGGGCGGCGCCAGCCAGCAATTTGCCGAAATCCCGCTCAACCTGTTGCCAGAAGACGGCACCGCTGACTACATCGAGACCGGGATCTGGTCGAAAAAGGCCATCGAGGAAGCGCGCCGCTTCGGCAACGTCAACGTGGCTGCCAGCGCCAAGCCCTACGACTACCTGGCCATTCCTGGCCAGAACGAGTGGAACCTGACCGCCAACGCGGCTTACGTGCACTATGCGTCCAATGAGACCATCGGTGGCCTGCAGTTCGACTGGGTGCCACAGACCGGCGATGTGCCGCTGGTGGTGGACATGTCCTCCGACATTCTCTCGCGCCCCATCGACGTGTCGCAGTTCGGCCTGATCTACGCAGGTGCCCAGAAGAACATCGGCCCTAGCGGGCTGGTGGTGGTGATCGTGCGGGAAGACCTGCTGGGCCATGCCCGCAGCAGTTGCCCGACCATGCTCGATTACAAGGTCTCGGCAGACAATGGCTCGATGTACAACACGCCTGCGACTTACGCCTGGTACCTCTCAGGCCTGGTCTTCGAGTGGTTGAAGGAGCAGGGCGGCGTGGACGCCATGGAGCAGCGCAACCGTGCCAAGAAAGACTTGCTGTACGGGTTCATCGATGCCAGCGCGTTTTACAGCAACCCGATCAGCGTCAATGCCCGGTCGTGGATGAACGTCCCGTTCCGCCTGGCCGACGAACGCCTGGACAAGGCCTTCCTGGCCGGTGCCGACGCCCGTGGTTTGCTCAACCTCAAGGGCCACCGGTCGGTTGGAGGCATGCGTGCATCCATCTACAACGCCCTGGGCCTGGATGCGGTTGAAGCCCTGGTGGACTACATGGCTGAATTCGAGAAGGAGCACGGTTGATGTCCGAGCATGAACTGCAGGCGCTGCGTGTGCGCATCGACAGCCTCGACGAAAGGATTCTTGAGCTGATCAGCGAGCGTGCTCGCTGCGCTCAGGAAGTGGCCAAGGTCAAGACCGCGTCGCTGGCCGAGGGCGAGGCGCCGGTGTTCTACCGTCCCGAGCGCGAGGCTGCCGTGCTCAAGCGCGTGATGGAGCGCAACAAGGGGCCATTGGACAACGAGGAAATGGCGCGGCTGTTCCGCGAAATCATGTCCTCGTGCCTGGCACTGGAAGAGCCGCTCAAGATCGCTTACCTGGGCCCTGAAGGTACCTTCACCCAGGCCGCCGCCATGAAGCATTTCGGTCATGCCGTGGTCAGTCGTCCGATGGCGGCCATCGACGAGGTGTTCCGCGAAGTGGCAGCCGGGGCCGTGAACTTCGGCGTGGTGCCGGTGGAAAACTCCACCGAAGGCGCAGTCAGCCACACCCTCGACAGCTTCCTCGAGCACGACATGGTGATCTGTGGCGAAGTGGAGCTGCGTATTCACCACCACCTGCTGGTGGGCGAGAACACCAAGACCGACAGCATCAGTCGCATCTATTCCCATGCCCAGTCATTGGCACAGTGCCGCAAGTGGCTCGATGCCCATTACCCCAACGTCGAGCGTGTGGCGGTGTCGAGCAACGCCGAGGCTGCCAAGCGCGTCAAGGGTGAGTGGAACTCGGCGGCCATCGCAGGCGACATGGCGGCCAACCTGTACGGCCTGACCCGTCTTGCCGAGAAAATCGAGGACCGTCCGGACAACGCCACGCGATTCCTGATGATCGGCAACCAGGAAGTGCCGCCCACCGGGGACGACAAGACGTCGATCATCGTCTCGATGAGCAACAAGCCCGGTGCACTGCACGAGTTGTTGGTGCCGTTCCACCAGAATGGTATCGACCTGACCCGCATCGAGACCCGGCCTTCGCGCAGTGGCAAGTGGACCTATGTGTTCTTCATCGACTTCGTCGGCCATCACCGCGATCCGCTGATCAAGGCGGTGCTAGAGCAGATCAGCCAGGAGGCGGTGGCGCTGAAAGTGCTGGGGTCTTATCCGAAGGCGGTGCTTTGACGCGCAACCTTCCGGGTCGGTGCACGGCCCCGTAAGTCCTCATGGACTGCCTCGATTTTCGTACAGGGTTCATACCAGTGGTAAAAGCAGCAAACACCAAACCCGCCCCGATCATCGACCGCCTGGTGGTGGTCGGCCTCGGTCTGATCGGTGGCTCGTTCGCCAAAGGCCTGCGTGAAAGCGGCCTGTGCCGCGAAGTGGTCGGCGTCGACCTCGATGCGCCGTCGCGCAAGCAGGCCGTTGCCCTGGGCGTGGTCGACCGCTGCGAAGAGGACCTGGCCACGGCCTGCCTTGGCGCCGATGTGATCCAACTGGCCGTGCCAATTCTAGCCATGGAGAAAGTTCTGGCGCGCCTGGCCCGGCTCGATCTGGGTGAGGCCGTGATCACGGACGTTGGCAGTGCCAAGGGCAACGTCGTGCGCGAAGCGCGTTCGGTGCTTGGCGAGCGCTTGTCGCGTTTCGTGCCTGGCCACCCCATCGCTGGCTCCGAGCAGAGCGGGGTGGAGGCGTCCAACGCCAGCCTGTTCCGTCGGCACAAGGTCATCCTCACGCCGCTGGCCGAAACCGACCCTGCAGCGCTGGCCTTGGTCGATCGCCTGTGGCGTACGCTGGAGGCTGACGTTGAGCACATGCCGGTCGAGCGCCATGACGAAGTGCTGGCCGCGACCAGTCACTTGCCACACCTGCTGGCCTTCGGGCTGGTCGATTCGCTGGCCAAGCGCAATGAAAACCTGGACATCTTCCGGTACGCTGCGGGAGGTTTTCGCGATTTCACGAGAATCGCCGGTAGCGACCCGACCATGTGGCATGACATTTTTCTCGCCAACCGCGACGCTGTCCTGCGCACACTCGATACATTTCGCAGTGATCTCGACGCCCTGCGCGACGCGATCGCTGAAGGGGACGGGCACCAGCTGCTGGGTGTTTTCACCCGCGCTCGGTTTGCCCGCGAGCATTTCAGTAAAATCCTGGCCCGCCGGGCCTATGTGGACGCTATGAACGCCAACGATCTGATTTTCCTGGCCCAACCCGGTGGCCGCCTGAATGGGCGAATCCGCGTACCGGGCGACAAGTCGATTTCCCATCGCTCGATCATGCTCGGCTCGCTGGCCGAAGGCACCACCGAGGTCGAGGGTTTTCTCGAAGGTGAAGATGCCCTGGCGACCTTGCAGGCTTTTCGCGACATGGGCGTGGTCATCGAAGGCCCTCATCAGGGTCGCGTGACCATCCATGGCGTCGGCCTGCATGGCCTTAAGCCGCCGCCTGGCCCGCTGTACGTGGGCAACTCCGGTACCTCGATGCGCCTGCTGTCGGGCCTGCTGGCCGGCCAGTCGTTCGACGTCACCATGACCGGCGACGCCTCGCTTTCCAAGCGTCCGATGAACCGAGTGGCCAACCCTCTGCGCGAAATGGGGGCTGTGGTCGAGACCGGTCCGGACGGCCGTCCGCCGCTGACCATTCGTGGCGGCAGCAAACTCAAGGCGCTGACCTACACCCTGCCGATGGCCAGTGCTCAGGTCAAATCCTGCCTGCTGCTGGCTGGCCTGTACGCCGAAGGCAAGACCACCGTCACCGAGCCTGCGCCGACCCGTGATCACACCGAGCGCATGCTGCGCGGCTTCGGCTATTCGGTCGAAACCAACGGCCCGGTCGCTTCGCTGCAAGCTGGCGGCAAGCTGACCGCGACTCGCATCGAAGTGCCAGCGGACATTTCGTCGGCAGCGTTCTTCCTGGTGGCGGCGTCCATTGCCGAGGGTTCGGAGCTGGTGCTCGAACATGTCGGCATCAACCCCACCCGTACCGGCGTCATCGACATCCTGCGCCTTATGGGTGGCGATATCACCCTGGAAAACCAGCGTGAAGTCGGTGGTGAGCCGGTGGCCGACCTGCGCGTGCGCGGTGCCAAGCTCAAGGGCATCGATATCCCTGAAGAGCTGGTGCCGCTGGCCATCGATGAGTTCCCCGTGCTGTTCGTTGCCGCTGCCTGCGCTGAAGGGCGTACCGTGCTGCGCGGTGCCGAAGAACTGCGGGTTAAAGAGTCCGACCGCATCCAGGTGATGGCCGACGGCTTGATCACCCTGGGCATCCAGTGTGAGCCCACCCCCGATGGCATCATCATCGACGGCGGGCAACTGGGCGGTGGTGAGGTGCACGGGCACGGTGACCACCGCATCGCCATGGCCTTCAGCGTCGCATCGCTGCGCGCTAGCGCGCCGATTCGTATCCATGACTGCGCCAACGTCGCCACCTCGTTCCCCAACTTCCTGTCGCTGTGCGCTGAGGTTGGCATCCGCGTGGCCGAAGAGGATAAGTCGTGAGCACCTTGACGCCGGTCATCACCATTGATGGACCCAGTGGTTCCGGCAAGGGGACCGTGGCCGGTCTGATGGCACGCGAGCTGGGTTGGCGGCTGCTGGATTCGGGCGCGCTGTACCGTCTGCTGGCCTTCAATGCCAGCAACCACGGCGTGGACCTGACCAATGAGGAACTGCTGACCCAACTTGCCGCCCATCTGGATGTGCAATTCATTGCCGCCGAGCCCGGTAAACTGCAGCAGATCATTCTCGAGGGTGAGGATGTCAGCAACGTGATCCGCACCGAAACCGTCGGTGCCGGCGCTTCGATGGTCGCTTCGCTGCCTGCGGTGCGTGATGCACTGCTGGTGCGCCAGCGCGCCTTCCGTGAGGCGCCAGGCCTGATCGCCGACGGTCGTGACATGGGCACGGTGGTGTTTCCGGACGCGCCGCTGAAGGTGTTTCTCACCGCCAGTGCCGAGGAACGTGCCCGCCGCCGTTACCTTCAGTTGAAGGGCAAGGGTGAAGATGTTAGTCTGTCGAGTCTGCTGGATGAGATTCGTGCGCGTGACGAGCGCGACACCCAACGTGCAGTGGCCCCGCTAAAACCTGCGGCCGACGCCATTCAGTTGGACTCAACCGAGTTGTCCATCGAGCAGGTGTTGCAACGTATCAGGAGCGAGCTCGCCTTGCGCGATCTCCTCTGATAACCAGGAAGGCAGGCAGGGGCACCAGTCAACGTCCTGCCCGCTTTCCTTTATCTAAACGAAACCCACATTGTCTGGAATGTGGCGATGGGCGTCTGTTTCGCCCGAATCTACAGGAATTAAAATGAGCGAAAGCTTTGCAGAACTCTTTGAAGAAAGCCTGAAAACCCTCAATCTTCAGCCGGGTGCGATCATCACCGGTATCGTTGTCGACATCGACGGCGACTGGGTTACCGTACACGCTGGCCTGAAGTCCGAGGGCGTCATCCCGCTCGAGCAGTTCTACAACGAAGCTGGCGAGCTGACCATCAAGGTCGGTGACGAAGTGCACGTTGCGCTGGACGCGGTCGAAGACGGCTTTGGCGAAACCAAGCTGTCCCGTGAAAAAGCCAAGCGCGCCGAGTGCTGGATTGTTCTGGAAGCAGCTTTCGCCGCCGAAGAAGTGGTCAAGGGCGTTATCAACGGTAAGGTTAAGGGCGGCTTCACTGTCGACGTTAACGGCATCCGTGCGTTCCTGCCGGGCTCCCTGGTTGATGTCCGCCCAGTGCGCGACACCACCCACCTGGAAGGCAAAGAGCTGGAATTCAAGGTCATCAAGCTCGACCAGAAGCGCAACAACGTTGTCGTTTCCCGTCGCAGCGTGCTGGAAGCCGAGAACTCCGCCGAGCGCGAAGCCCTGCTGGAAACCCTGCAGGAAGGCCAGCAAGTCAAAGGTATCGTCAAGAACCTCACCGACTACGGCGCATTCGTGGACCTGGGCGGTATCGACGGCCTGCTGCACATCACCGACATGGCTTGGAAGCGTATCAAGCACCCATCGGAAATCGTTAACGTTGGCGACGAAGTCGACGTACGCGTTCTGAAGTTCGACCGCGAGCGCAACCGCGTTTCGCTGGGTCTGAAGCAGATGGGCGAAGATCCGTGGGTAGCTATCACTGCCCGTTACCCAGAAGGTACTCGCGTACAGGCTCGCGTAACCAACCTGACCGACTACGGCTGCTTCGCTGAGCTGGAAGAAGGCGTTGAAGGTCTGGTACACGTTTCTGAAATGGACTGGACCAACAAGAACATCCACCCGTCGAAAGTCGTTCAGGTTGGCGACGAAGTGGAAGTCATGGTTCTGGACATCGACGAAGAGCGTCGTCGTATCTCCCTGGGCATCAAGCAGTGCAAGTCCAACCCATGGGAAGACTTCTCCGGCCAGTTCAACAAGGGTGACAAGATCACCGGTACCATCAAGTCGATCACCGACTTCGGTATCTTCATCGGTCTGGACGGCGGCATCGACGGTCTGGTTCACCTGTCCGACATCTCCTGGAACGAAACCGGCGAAGAAGCCGTACGTCGTTTCAAGAAGGGCGACGAGCTGGAAACCGTCATCCTGTCGGTCGATCCAGAGCGCGAGCGCATCTCCCTGGGCATCAAGCAGCTGGAAGACGATCCGTTCTCCAACTTCGTTGCTGTCAATGACAAGGGCGCTATCGTCAAGGGCATCGTGAAAGAAGTTGACGCCAAAGGTGCCATCGTCACCCTGGCTGACGACATCGAAGCCACTCTGAAAGCTTCCGAAATCAGCCGTGACCGCGTTGAAGACGCGCGTAACGTTCTGAAGGAAGGCGAAGAGATCGAAGCCAAGATCATCAGCGTTGACCGCAAATCGCGTGTCATCAGCCTGTCGATCAAGTCCAAGGACGACGCTGAAGAGCGTGAAGCCATCCAGAGCCTGAAAAACGCTCCGGAAGCGGCTGCCGATACCACCATGGCTGCGCTGCTGCGCGAAGCAATGGCCAAGCAGAACTGAGTTCTGTTTGATCGGTAGAAAGGGCGACCCTCGGGTCGCCCTTTTTTATGGGCGTTATCTGCGCCTGCTTGGGGTGTGACCCTACGTTTTTCGTGGTTGAACTCGCTTGCCTCAACCCGCTAAGGTCCCGACCTTGATTTTCGAGAGACAACCATGGGCTATCTGATCATCGTCGCGCTTATCCAGGCGTTCTCTTTCAGCTTGATAGGCGAGTATCTGGCCGGTCACGTCGACAGTTATTTTGCCGTGCTTGCCCGCGTGGTGCTGGCGGGCTTGGTCTTTCTGCCGTTGACCCGATGGCGGCAAGTAGAACCGCGCTTTGTGCGCTCGATGCTGCTGATAGGCGCCTTGCAGTACGGCATCACCTACGTGTGCCTTTACTTGAGCTTTCGCGTGCTCAGCGTACCCGAGGTGTTGCTGTTCACCATTCTTACACCGCTGCACGTGACTCTGATCGAAGACGCCATGAATCGGCGGTTCAGCCCATGGGCGCTGGTGGCAGCGCTGGTGGCCGTGGCCGGAGCTGCGGTGATTCGCTTCGACAGCATCAGTGGCGAATTTTTCATGGGCTTCCTGTTGCTGCAGTTGGCCAACTTCACGTATGCCGCGGGCCAAGTGTTGTATCGGCATCTAGTTGCCCGGTTCCCCAGCGACCTGCCGCACTATGCACGGTTTGGCTATTTCTACCTGGGGGCGCTGTTGGTGGTCCTACCGGCGTTCGTGTTGTTCGGCAACAGCGCACACCTGCCCAGCACCCCGGTGCAATGGGGCGTCTTGGTGTTTCTGGGGCTGTGCCCCACGGCGCTGGGCCTGTACTGGTGGAACAAGGGGGCTTGCCTGGTATCGGGTGGCACACTTGCCGTCATGAACAACCTGCACGTGCCGGTGGGGCTGCTGCTCAACCTGCTGATCTGGAATCAGCATGAACCGCTTGGACGGCTTCTGGCAGGCGGTGCCATTATTCTGGGATCTGTATGGCTAAGCCGTTTCAGTGGACGGGCACAAGCTCCGATGCCCGGCAAAGCCTGACATGCATACCGTTTTCGTGATTGTTGCACCGATCTTCGCCTTGATCATCGTCGGCTACCTGTGCCGCCGCACCAACAAATTGGGCGACAAGGCGGCGGCCGAAATCAACAAGATGGTGGTCTGGTTGTGCCTGCCGGCCTTGCTGTTCAAGGTCACCGCCACGGCCACCTGGGCCGAAATCTGGCACCCTGGGTTCATCGCCGCATTTGGCGCCGGGGCGCTGGGGATGTTTGCGATTACCCTGCTGTGGCGGCTGCGTGGCGGCCATGGATTAGTGGCGTCGAGCATCGATGGGCTGAGTGCCGGCTACGCCAATACCGGCTACATCGGCATTCCCTTGTGCCTGCTGCTGTTCGGTCAGCCTGGCTTGCAGCCAGCGCTGATTTCGTCGTTGATCGTGGTCTGCCTGGTATTTGCTCTGTCGCTGATGTCGATCGAGATCGGCTTGCAGGATGAGCCCGAGGTCGGCCGCGCCGTGGGCCTGGTGCTCAGGGCACTGGCCAAGAACCCGCTAGTCGTCGCGCCGCTGGCAGGTGCAGCGTGGGCCATGACCGGGCTGGGGCTGGCCGAACCGGTGATGCACTTGCTCGACATGCTCGCATTGGCCACCACGCCCTGTGCATTGGTGTCGCTCGGAGCATTTCTGGCAGAGAAACAGCCGCGCGCACAGGCCAGCCCCTGGCCGCTGGTAGTGTTGAAATTGGTCGGCCAGCCGGCGCTGACGTGGGTGCTGGCCTACAAGGTGTTTCACCTGCCCGAGATGTGGGCCGCCTCGGCCGTGCTGCTGGCCGCGCTGCCCACCGGTACTGGGCCGTTCATGCTGGCGGAGTACTACAACCGGGATGCGGGGTTGATATCCAGGACCATTCTCTGGTCAACGGTAGTCTCGCTGCTCACCTTGACGGCGCTGCTGTACATATTGGGGTATGCGCAGTGAATGAGCGATTCAAACGTTTACAGATTCGGGTCGCGTTCAGCAAGACGCTGGCCGGGCCCAGAACGCTGAGGTGAGGCGCTGGTCCAGAACGCCTCACCGACATCGCTACTGGACCGTCGGGCAGGCCGCTAGCGCGCCAGCAGCCAGATCATGACCACCACGATTACCACGCCAGCCACGAACACCCAGCGGGACCGGCTGTGTTCCCGTGGCTGCGTCTGGGCGTGTGGCCGGGTGTGCGTCTGCGCCTTGTCAGGTTCAGCGAATCGCGCCTGCTGGGCAGGGGCTTGCGGCGCTGCCAGCGGTGCCTCTTCCCCGCGCAACAGTCGCACCAGTCGCGGCCATCCTGCCTGCTCGGCCAATTGCAACGGCGTTTGCCCCAACGGGTTGAGCGCCGAGGTGTCGGCCCCGTGCTCAAGCAGAGCACTCACCACCGGGTAGTTGCCCGCCAACGTCTCGCGGTGCAGCAGCAACCAACCGCCCTCATCGGGATCGGTGACCATGGCAGGGTGTTGCACCAGTGCATCGTGCACCTGCGCCACCATGTTCACGGCCATGGGATGGTCAGCCTCTTCCAGCTGCTTGAGCGCTTGTGCGTCAGCCGGCGTATCCAGAGCCCGCGAGAGCAACACCTGGGATTGCCCATTGGGCGCCGGTACGAGCGCCACGAAGCCGGGCTCAGCAAATTGCAGGCCCCAGGCCGCATCGTGTTCAGCACGTTCGGCTGCGGGCATCTCGCTGCGCATCGCATCGATGGTGAAGCCTCCATAGACCTCGCCGGCAGACACGTACATCCAGTCGGTGAGCGCCGAAAACGGCAGCGTCACCCGCTGCGATGCATCGAAGCCCGTGGCCCATTCCGGTTCGTTGAGCAGCACGCCGCTGATCGAGACGCCGTCGAACGCCACCTCGCTGAGCCACATGTTCTCCACGGTTGGCAGTTCCGGATCATCACCGTGGACCGGAAAAGCCATCTTCACGGCGGCCATGTCCAGGCCCTTGATAATCCGGCGTGCCTCCCAGGAAAGCTCGCGCCAGAAAAACTTGAACGTGGCCTGCGCATTGGCGATGGCGGTTTGAAGGGCAGGGCTGTTGTCGTCGGCCGGGTAGATGATTTGCTCGGTCATAGGGTACATCCGTGTGAGTGCGTGTTGATGACGGGGGGTATCAGGGTCATCAGACCGAAGAGCACGGGGCTGGTTCGAGGGGCTTGCGAGCCTTGAGCTCAGCCTCCCTGCTCAAGCCTCGCTCATTTCCTCAACCCGCCGCGACATCGGCGCCTGTACGGGCGCAAAATGCCCGGCCAGGCCAACGCGCATATCGTTGCCACTGGGCTGCTGATACAAGCTCAACCCAAACTCCGGCAACACCGCCAGCAGGTAATCGAAGATATCCCCCTGAATGCGCTCGTACTCGGCCCACACCGTGGTGGTGGTGAAGCAGTAGATCTCCAGCGGCACGCCTTCTGCCGTGGTCTGCATCTGGCGGACCATGCAGGTCATGTTCGCGTGCACGTCCGGGTGGTTTCTCAGGTAGGCCAATGCGAAGGCGCGGAAGGTGCCAATGTTGGTCAGCTTGCGCCGGTTGGCCGAGAGTTCCGCCACCGGCCCCAAGGCTTCGTTCCAGCTTTGCAGCTCCTGACGTTTGCCGGCCAGGTAGTCACCCAGCAGGCGTACCTGACTCAGGCGCTGCTCCTCTTCACGGGTCAGGAAACGGACCCCGGCCGCGTCGATGAACAGGCTGCGCTTGATGCGCCGGCCGCCCGACTGCTGCATGCCACGGTAGTTGCGGAACGATTCGCTCATCAGGCGCCAAGTGGGGATGGAAACGATGGTCTTGTCGAACCTTTACACCCGTGAGTAGCCTCTAAAATGGACAAATAAATCTCTTACAAAACAACCAGTTACTGAGATTGTGAAATGTCCATCTTTTCACCCAAAAATGGACAGGCCGGCTAGCCACCCTGGCGGCACCGGTTACTGCTCCATCCATCCGACCGCTTTCAACTCTCCAGCTTCTGGTGCCATAGCCGACGCAACGTCGACTCAGGCATCCCGAGCTTTCTCGCAGCCTCACCTTGAGTAAACCCTTTTGCCTTCAGCTCCTGTACCGCCTGCCATTTCTCTCGGGCTGACAAAACGTTGAGCGGAACCTTGTTGTCAGGCTCCGAGGGCTGGTGAGCATCAGCCAATTCGAGGGCTTCGATCTCGGCCAGTGAGGCGAGAAGGACTTCCCGAGGCGTGCGGTTACTGTCGCGAGAAACCGTCAGAGCAACCAGGGCGGTAAGTTCAAGATCAAGCGCTGCAGCCAATTTTTGGCTTACATCCAAGGTCACTGAGTGCTTCCCACTCTCCACCTTGCTGACGGTCGTTTGATCCAGTTGGGTAGCCATGGAGTGCTGCGTGACGCCCTTACGCTGACGCAGCATTTGGAGCACTGCCGCAAAAGATTGGCGGAGCGACATTACAAATCCCCAAAAGCTAAGAGGTATGCCGCGTTTGCTTACCGCCAAACAAAGGAATATATTCATCATTTTGGCGACAAGGCCTCTGGCCTGCAATTTATGGGAAATGAAATGCGAGGTTGTGCTTGATGGAAAGCCCACTCAACGATGGGCTGCTGGGTGAGGGGGGAATCGATCTAATCGGTTCCGAGCTGACTCTGGAGGGCGTGCTCCTCGCTGCTCGAGAGCACTTCAAGTGGATGCCTCTATGCGTTGTGGAGGAGTGGGTGATCTTGGATGCCATCCTCACGGAAGATGAGCTGGCCAGGGTAGCTGCGGCTGGCTGCCAGCCCATGTTCCTGTTTGCCCACAAGGTTGTTCACGATGAACAGCGGCGTTTCGAGCCGGGAGACTGGGTTAGGTCAACAATCGCTCAGACCTTCAAGGATGGATATCTATTCGGGACGCGGAATACGGTCTACGTGCTTAAGGGCCCTGGGTATCGTAAGGCATCCACCTTGCAAGGCATCTTCTCCATCTTTTAGGTGTCACGGCCTTGCTCGTGACGACTCGACTATTCCAGAGATCAAAAATATGTTCCGTTCCCACCAAGCTGACATGGCCGGCATGCCCGGTATGTTCGGTGATGGGCTGATGCATTGGCATAGCGTATCCCGAGCTCTCGCTACCCACTGGTACCACGTTAGCGTTCAGCGTTTCCATGATGGTCAATTCAGAAATCATACGGAAATGCCCAACGATGAGGCCCGACTGGTTGAGCTGTTGTTAGCCCAAGATCAGAGCCTGGTTGTCCGGGAAGTCCAAGCGGTCACACCGGGCTGGATGAACAAAAGTGATGGCTGGAAGATGGAAAAGCTGATGTCTCTCTCCATGGGCTTTAGCCAGGAAGAAGTGCCGGTGTCGATTCTTGAAGTTGAGAGTGGCGAGGTATACATCGACTCGCATGAGCCAGGTCTCAATGTTGAGTCTCTGACGGGGCTGAAAGAGCTGTACCGGCGCTGCCCTGTAACACCTGCTTCAGCCGAGATGGCGGGGGCGTAATAATCATGAGAGACATCAGCACGGTTTCAGTCGACTTCCATGTTAAGCGTTACTCTGATTTTGACCTGCTTCGAATTGCTCGAGCTGTCGGGCAGGGTTTTGAGGACGAGGTCACCGCCTACCTTGTGAACGCTCAAATACACGCTTGTAGTGTGGTAGGCGTGGTGTTTGGACATGCTCGAAAAGGGCCCTATGGGCGGTTTTCGGATGGTCACCTGATACGGACTTCGGACATCCAAAAGGTAGAGAGGGAAGGGAGGTTCTGGGTTATCACGACCGTGTATTCCCGTTACGTCGTGGCTACCTTTAAGCGAGATGGTGGTCGGAGGAGCCTTCGCGAGTTCAGGCGCCTTGCTGGAGGCGGATATCTCCCATCACCGAATCGGCTTCACTGATTTATACGCAGGGGGCGTGCCGCTGATAGCGGCCAGGCTGTCGTGAACCGAGCCATGGCGTTCCGCCCAGTCTCGGCCCTGTCGGGCTTCCATCCTTTTCGCCTTCGGCCTTCCTGGCCTGCGCGCTCCGCTTGCTAAGGGCGAAGCAATAGCGATGTTGTACATTCGAATATTGCGGAAGACAGTCTCTGATTTGGAGTCGAGCGGGAGGCCGTTTCCCTTCATACCTCTGAATTCAGCGGATGGGAGGGGATTACGTTTATTATGATAATAAAGTTTTTCGATGTGTTGATTCTGAGGAGGATGAGGCGTGGGAAATATTTTTCAAGGATAATTGACATACAAGTTTTCGAATCATATACTGGCGCCAACTTGAACTGGAGCACTCTAGAACACTGCCGGCGCAACATATGGTAAGCCCTACGACCTCCATAGAGGCACGCTCGAACGATACGGATTATCTTAGAGTGTGTAAAAGCCCCTTAGCTGGGGCTTTTTTACGTCTGAATCTTTTGCGGCGACCAGGATCCTTGTCCCTTGTCCCTCATTCGTATAACCCCTTGGTAAAAAACTTCAGAAAATTTCTCAAGGTTTGCCGAAACGAACCGTTTCTATCAGCAAGAGCAAATTTTTGAGAACGTCATGACCTCTAGCAAGCATTGCAGGCCCAGGGTTAAATTCAAAGCAGCCTCAGCCTTTCGCTTTCCGAATACAGATGAGAGTTACCGCGCTACCGTGAGACTCGAAAGCTCCGGGCTCATCAATACCTGGCTGCATGACTTCAGGGTGGCCTATACACCGCTGCAAGCCAATCTGGTCGCAGCGAGCTTAATCCAGTCGATTATCCATTTGATTGTGCCTAAGGGGCAGGACGAGAGAAGTACGGAACTTAATGATAGGATCGGGATTTGAACGAAACTTATAGTCCCTAATATGCCAAAGTCTCAGATTGGAATTGACGAGATTCAGTGGGTAGGGTTTGGAGAGGCTTTTGTAGCAAGTGGAGCTTTGCTAGATCCCGATCCAGTAGTCGAATTCAAGGAAGAAGCAGTGGCAATCTATGATATGAATATCAGGCCCTACGGCGAATTAATTATGCTTAAGTTTGGCTGGGTAGAGTGGGTGCTTAGTCCTGCTGAAGCGGAGTGGTTGGCAGACCAGCTATGGATCGCGGCGCATTTGGCAGCAAAGCAAGCGAAAGTCTCAAGCTGACCTGAGGCTTGTCTATGCGATTCGGGAAGGGGTAGTCCCTCCGGATCGTATTTCGTAGATGAGGAGGGGCTTGCGATATGTGGTTTACGAACGGGTCAGGAGGGCACCCAGCTGAAGGAGAAGCTATTAATAGCTGAAAGTGGGGCTTGTTCCGCGATAGGTCGAATCATGGCTCAGCCATAATTGATTCCAACTCAAGATTTTCGACGGTGTTAGGTCACCAGTACCGTGTGGCCTGAGGCTGTGGGAGTTTTTTGCGATTTCAGACGGTTCGTGAGACGCCTCTGATCGCAACTGGACATCTCTCAAGCTCCCGCGCTATGTTCGCAGTCGCGACCTCCAATTTCACATTCCATGAAGCCTTCCAGCACGCGATTAGCCTGCCGGCTGATGTGTCAGCTTAGGGGAACATTGAAATTCTATAGGGGGTACGGTAAACATCGCGACGGTCAGAGGGACTTGATGTGCACGTAAAATCTCTTCGCTTGGTGAACTTTAAAAAATTTGCAGATGAGCATTTTGAGTTCAATCGGGATGTGAACATCTTCGTGGGGGACAACGATGCAGGGAAAAGTACGATTCTAGAGGCTCTGGAAATCGTGCTGAATTACAGCCATCGCGGACGTTCATTCCCTGGTGAGTTTTCTCCAGATCTGTTCAACCGTGATGCCACTGGCGCGTTTTTAAAGACCAACCGGGCTTCAAAACACCTTCCAAAGCTTTTGATTGAAGCCTACATCGAAGGCGTTCCTGACTACAAAGGCAGCAACAACGATCTAGGACTAGACACTCAAGGCGTGATCGTTCAGGCCCATTTCGATCCATCCCTTGAGGATGCTTACCAAGAATTTCTGGCTACGAACCCGCAGCTGACGGCCATCCCGGTTGAGTTCTACACTGTGGAGTGGCTGGATTTCTCTTGGCAGCCTATCCGCCATCTGTCCAAAAAATTCAAAGCGCAGTACATTGACCCAACTCGAATTCATCCCACCATGGGTAAAAATCAGTACATCGGCAACATCCTCAACGCTGCGCTAGCCAAAGAAGATTACGTTAAGCTTACGATCAACTATCGCGAGAACCAACAAGCTTTTAACAGTTCGAGCGAGGTCAGCACGATCAACCAGAACCTTGATTCGGGTAAGCTGGTAACAGATGGAACGTTGTCGATTGCTGCGAATACTTTGCCGGTCGGATCTATTCAAACTGGGCTGCAACTGAAGGTCGATGAAGTCCCATTTCACTTCATTGGTAAAGGAGAACAAAGCAAAGTTCAGATCAAGCTGGCGATTCAGAACAGGCCGGGAGACATCGATCTGGTATTGATCGAGGAGCCGGAAAACCATCTTTCGCATACCAACCTAAACCGGCTCGTGAGCTACATTGAGGAGCAGCGAGCGGACAAGCAGCTTTTCCTGACGACTCATAGTTCGTATGTGCTCAACAAGCTGAGCTTGGACAAAATCTGTCTTGTTCAGACGAAGTATCAGAGGCTGCATGAGCTGAGCCCTAAGGTGGTCAAAACCCTGAAGCGCTTGCCAGGTTATGACTCGCTGAGAGTCGCTTTGTCACGCAAGGTGATTTTGGTAGAGGGGCCATCAGACGAACTGGTACTAAAAAAAATATACCACAGGAAGCATGGTGTCTTACCTGAGCAGCATGGGATAGACATCATCGTCGTTCGAGGTGTGGGATTTGAAACCTTTATCGAGATCGGTAAGGTAATCGGTACCCAGATCCATGTGTTGCGAGACAATGATGGCGACTATGAGCGGCATGTGGCGCCCAGAAAGCAAAAGTACCAAGCCTATCCAAACATCAAGGTAGTTTCCTCACAGGAAAATGAGGAGTTTTCCCTTGAACCAGCCCTGATCCATGCCAACTCCAAGAGCAGCAAGACTCTTGATGCGCTTGCCAAGGTTATGTTGAGTTCTCAGACCTACGAAACCTACGAGGCTAAGCCTAGCTTGTCGGATAAAAAGGCCTACCTGGTTAGATGGTTCCAGAGCGTTCCAGGTAACGGCAAAGGGGCAAGAAAAGTCGACTCTGCAATTCGTCTGTTCGACAGCAAATTGAAGTTTCATGTGCCGCAGTTCCTTGAAGAGGTTCTGGACTTTGGCTAATGAATTGTGGATCGCTGGCGCGGGCT
This sequence comes from Pseudomonas sp. DE0157, assembly GCF_007678615.1. Taxonomy (NCBI): domain Bacteria; kingdom Pseudomonadati; phylum Pseudomonadota; class Gammaproteobacteria; order Pseudomonadales; family Pseudomonadaceae; genus Pseudomonas; species Pseudomonas sp. DE0157. The sequence continues at coordinate 178,743 of NZ_VEJN01000007.1, read as the reverse complement.
CGGGCAAAACGCATTCGATCGTTTCCGAGGCCATTGAGGCCATTGGGCGTGGAGAGAGGGTGTTGGTGGTAACGTACACCACTAACAATCAAGCTGAGCTGAGATCGCGTTTCGCCGAGCTGCATGGTGGAAGCAGCGACAGGTTCGTGGTGAAGGGGCTGTACTCCTTTTACCTTGAGGATATGATCAGACCCTATCAACGTGTGATTTTCCAGACGCGAATTGCTACCACGCTCTTTAACACTGGTAACCCTCACCAAAATTCCAAGACCCGTAGGACAATTCCTGGGCGCAGTGAGTTCATCGACGGTGTGATCAACCCGCTTCACTACCTAAGCGCATGCCATACGAAGGCTCACACTAGCCTTTTGGGTAAACTTGCTTGCCAGGTTGCCAAACTATCCAAAGATGCTCCGGCTAAACGGCTTGCTGAGATTTACGATCGTGTTTACTTCGATGAGGTGCAGGATCTTGTTGGATGGGACTACCAGGTCATTAAGTCGCTGAACAAGGCAATGCCAAGATCGCTACGTTGTGTAGGGGACTTCAGGCAGACCATCTATGATACAGCCTACGGCCAGAAAGCGCCGCGCACTGCCGATGAGAAACTAAACATCTTCTTGGGAAGGCTTCGCTTCCAGCGGAAAACGCTGAAGACGAACCGCCGATGTATTCAGGAAATATGCGATTTGGGTGACACCGTTCACTACGGGATCGCTTCGCTTTACGAGAAGACTGAATCAGCTGTCAAAGTGATTCCGGAGGCGTTTAAGCAACACTTAGGGGTGTATGTTGTCAGGCAGTCTGAGGTAGGCGCATACCTCCAGGTCTTTCAGCCCATGGTGCTTAAGTGGCGTGGGGACTCAGGACTGAAATTCCTACCGCCGAACACTGATTTTTATACGTTCGGTAAAAGTAAAGGGCTCGGCTTTGATCGGGTGCTGGTTCTGCCTACAGCCAATTTCGCAAGTTTTCTGATTGGTGATCAAACTGCCTTTGATGCAGACTCGTCGGATGAGGCTCGGAACAAGCTTTACGTTGCTATCACTCGGGCGCGATACAGCATAGGTTTTGTGGTGGAGGATAAAGTTGCAGAGAACTGGCCCTTTCCGATCTGGATGGGCGGAGATCAGCCTGGAACTGGTGAGAGTTAGCTCCTAGATTTCGCCGAGCTCCCCTCGATGAGCCAGGAGGTGGGCAGCTGTGCGAATGACTACTAGCTCAACGCCTTACGTCGACGTTTGTTCTCGGCAGCCGACTTGAACCACTGGCTGACCTCCTCGATGCTGGTCGCGCGTTCCACTTCGAACACACAATCAGTCAGCGAGGAGTTGGCCAGTGGCAGGCGCACAGCGTGACCATTGAGGCGACCGCGCAGATCGGGGAAGGTTTCCTATATAATTTTTATTGTCTGTTAATCTCGGCGTCGCGCGCGGATACTGGCGCTGGCAGTCATGATGTTGCAGAAGTGCACAACATCTGTGTAATTTCTAAGGGAGTAGACCCCTCGGCCATAGCCCTCTAGAGATTCCTCCCATTGATGGACTTGGATATATCCAGAGGAAGAGTTTGCAAGTATTTCAAATGCCACTGCATTGTGGTTGTCAATAAACACTTCAAATTTCTTATTTCCATCTGTTATTTTGTAGCCTTGCTCGCTTGCGACATTTTTAATGATATTTACTAGGTCATCAAGGTTCATTCTTTGTCTTGCTTCCTGTCTTAATAAGGAGACTTTTCGCTACGCTATTTTTAGATCGCTAGTTTGGATGCTACTAAATGGCCATCTACGTGTCTAGTCTCAGGGCAGTGCCCCTAGTAGCTGAATCAAACCGAGGTACCGGACAAAAAGGGTGGCGCAGACACCGCTTGGAACATGCAGGTGAGACCATCGCAGCGAGGCTTTCGCCAGCTTGTCGACGCGTGTCACGATTCGGCGGCTTTCATGCAGTCAGCCTCAAGGATCTTGCGCTGTTGGCCGTTGGACGATGGTGATCCATGCCAGTGAAACACCGCACAAATGCTTGCACCTGGCGATAAGAAAACCCCTGCGACTTAGTCCTGGGCCTGCAGAAGTCGAACGACCGTATTGGGTCGAATTCACCTGTCCCCCGCCTATTGGTGATAGCTGCCAGTCGTCGATGACCGCATTCGACCCATGTAGGAACTGACACGGCACCCTGATGGCTAGATCTGAGGACGGCTCTTCTGGGACTGTGGTTATGCCCACTTTGGTGGGGAACAAGCGGCGCAAGCTATGGCCTGCACCGCAACTCTCAAGGCACTATTCCATGACCGAGCACTCAACCCGCAAGAACGGGAAAAGCTCGTCTGGATTACGGCATTCGCTGTTTAGCTTCGCGCGTGCTGCTTCTGCGAGTGACTTTGTCGAGTAGCTTGGCTTCAGCCTTAATTTTTCTTGATTGTCATAGATGTCGAAACCACCTGACACGGTGGCGGCATAGAAGCGAGATCCTGATTGGAAGGATTCTTTTTCAATTGGAACTGCTGGAACGATAACAAATCTTGTTTGCATATTTCGTGCCTCCCTTGGCAGATACCTTAGTATTAGCCTGAGGAGTGAAAGGCATCAATATGACTCATCGAGACGAATTAATGGCGCGTCGTGTCACTCTTAAACGACTCAAAATTCAGACCAGGCGACTGGGCTGCTTTGGTCATCTGCCTCATGCAATGTTCCTTTCGCTGTAGCTAGGCATTCCTTGAGCTTTTCTATGCTCATGACCTTGGCACCACGATGAACCACCGCATGGCAGTTCGGGCTTGTGGGATGATCCGCGCGAGCAAAGGCGCGTCGTGTGTTCGAGTTGAGAATATTGGCTGTGAAGAACTCCAGAAAGCGCACATCGGCGCGCTCGCCGGCCTGGCTGACAAGTACTGGCAGCGCGTGGCTCTGCGAGGGGGGCAATCAGTGACTTTATCACCCAGAGTTCTGCTCCGCCAGCTGAGCTTTGAGCGCAATGGCTTGCGCCACCAGATTCTCGATCTCGGCGGGGCTGGGGGCTTCCGGTTCGATATCGCCCACTTTGATTCGAAGCTTTCGGCCCCAACGAGCTGTTATCCATGCCCCGACAGCAACGCCAATGACCGGGCCAGCAACTGACGCGAGCGAGATAATGTACTGTCCCACCGAATACCCGGTTGCCCCATCAGCATCGAATGTCATTCTTCGTTGCGCAGATAAAATGCCGGCCTCGCGCCGCGCCGCGCTGACTGCGCTCAGATCCCGTTGATATGCGGGATCCGTGATGGAGGGGGGCATCGGGTGCAGCGGTAAGGATGAGCGTTAACCGTTCGTGATCGCTCTGCATCAGGGTTTCCCTTACCTATGAGTGATATAGGACATTATCAGATTTAGAGCCAAGAGGCGGTGTGACGCCATCATTGCGTTGCCTCAGTCTGACGCGACGGCCTCAAACCGCTATCATGCGCCCCATCTTTTGTCCCCCTGTGCTCATAGCTCAGGATTTTCGTTTGTCACCGCACAGTTCACTGTGTCGAAGGTTAGGAGCAGTCCATGACGGATCACACCGAGGTCGAGCAGGCCAGCCGCTTGGCCGAACAGGCACTCAAGCAGGCCCGCGCCCGCTTGGCGCCGAGCGAAGCCGAGGTAGAGGCAGAAACCGAGCCGGTGAAAAAAGCGCGGGGCCGCAAGGCGGCTGTCAGCCCCACCAACAGTACCGTGCAGGATCTGGAAAAGACCCTGTGGGCCACCGCCGACAAGCTGCGCGCCAATATGGACGCCGCCGAGTACAAGCACATCGTCCTCGGCCTGATCTTCCTCAAGTACATCTCCGACAGCTTCGCCAGCCGTCGGGCCGAGCTGGAACGGCGCTTTGCCGACGCCGCTGATGACTACTACCTGGGCGGTGACGACCCTACATATCTGGCCGCCGAGCTGGAAGAGCGCGACTACTACAAAGAAGTCAACGTGTTCTGGGTGCCGGAAGCGGCGCGCTGGGAGGAGCTGCGTGCCGCCGCTAAACAGGTCGACATCGGCAAGCGCATTGACGAGGCCCTGGCCGCGATCGAAGCGGAAAACTCGTCGCTGAAGAACATCCTCGACAAGCGCTATGCTCGCGCCCAACTGCCGAATGGCAAACTGGGCGAGCTGGTCGATCTGATTTCCGTGATCGGCTTCGGTGGCAATGCCCACCAAGCCCGCGATTTGCTTGGCCAAGTCTACGAATACTTCCTTGGGCAATTCGCCAGTGCTGAAGGCAAGCGTGGCGGGCAGTTCTACACCCCGGCCAGTATCGTCAAGACCTTGGTGGCAGTGCTTAACCCGCACCACGGCAAGGTCTACGACCCCTGCTGCGGCTCGGGCGGTATGTTCGTGCAGTCGGAAAAATTCATTGAGGCCCACGGCGGCAAACTCGGTGATGTCTCAATCTATGGTCAGGAGTCCAACCCGACTACCTGGCGCTTGGCGGCGATGAACTTGGCCATTCGGGGCATCGATTTCAACCTGGGCAAGGAGCCGGCCGACAGCTTTATCCATAATCTGCACAGCGATCTGCGTGCTGACTTTGTCCTCGCCAACCCGCCGTTCAACGTCAGTGACTGGTGGCACGGCAGCCTCGACGGTGATCAGCGCTGGGTCTATGGCACGCCACCGCAAAGCAACGCCAACTATGCCTGGCTGCAGCATATGCTGTTCCACCTCAAGTCCAGCGGTCGCGCCGGCATCGTCCTGGCCAACGGCTCGATGAGCTCCAGCCAGAACAGCGAAGGCGATATTCGCCGCGCCATGGTCGAGGCCGACGTGGTCGAAGTGATGGTCGCATTGCCGGGCCAGTTGTTTTTCAACACGCAGATTCCCGCCTGCCTGTGGTTTTTGGCCAAGCAGAAAACCAAACGCCTCAAAGAGGTGTTGTTTATCGATGCGCGCAAGCTTGGCACGAACATCAGCCGAGTGCAGATCGAGCTGCTGGATAGCGACATCGAGCGCATAGCCCAGACCGTGGCCAACTGGCGCGGCGAGCCGCTGGATGTGGGTGGCGAGGTTGCCGAATACGCCGACGTGGCGGGCTTCTGCCGCAGCGTGACCCTGACTGAAATCGCCGAGCACGGCCATGTGCTGACGCCCGGTCGCTATGTCGGCGCCGAAGCGATCGAGGATGACGACGAAGCCTTTGCTGACAAGATGCAGAACCTAACAGCCCTGTTAGGTGAGCAGCTAGCCAAAGGTAGTGAGCTCGACCAGTTAATCCGGCAGAAGCTGGGAGGGCTGGGTTATGAGTTCTAAGCTGTATCGCCTTGACGATTTGCTAGAAGTAACGTCCAGCAAGCGTATCCATATGGTGGACTATGTTTCAAGTGGGGTTCCATTCTATCGTGGGAAAGAAGTAATTGAGCGCTCAAAAGGGAATGCAATATCGACTGAGCTGTTCATTACTTCTGAGCAGTATCAGGGCATAAAGCGAAAATTCGGCAGTCCTCAAGATGGTGACATTCTTCTTACATCCGTAGGAACGCTAGGTGTTCCGTATTATGTTTCTGGGGACGGTGATTTTTATTTTAAGGATGGAAATGTCACTTGGTTCCGTGATTTTAGTTCAAAAATCGACTCTAAATTTTTGTTTTATTGGCTGTCATCCTCGGCCGTTCAGCAACGGCTAGACGAGATATCAATAGGTTCTACCCAGAGGGCGTTGACAATTTCCGCACTCAAATCCCTCGAAATTGAGCTGCCTGATTTACCTACCCAAAAGATTATTGTCGAGGTGCTCGATGCTGTGACCGACCGCATCACCCTGCTCCGAGGAACCAACGCTACCTTGGAAGCCATAGCCCAGGCCCTGTTCAAATCCTGGTTCGTCGATTTCGAGCCTGTGCGCGCCAAGGCGGAAGGGCTTGAACCAGAAGGACTGGATGCAGCTACATCGGCGCTGTTTCCGGATAGCTTTGAAGAGTCCGAGCTAGGGTTAGTTCCGAGGGGATGGAAAGCTGGCTGTGTGGCTGACATTGCATCTCAGAAAAAGGGCTCGGTAAACCCACTGGCATCACCGAATGAATTGTTTGAGCACTACAGCTTGCCAGCTTTTGATAACGGTCAGTCCCCAGTGCTTGAGCGCGGCGAGTCAATAAAGAGCAACAAAACGCCTCTGCCAGAGGATGCTGTACTGCTATCGAAATTGAATCCACATATCCCGAGGGTCTGGCTGCCGGTTAGGCATGGGAAAAATGCAGTTTGTTCAACTGAATTCCTGGCCTATTCACCCACAGCGGCTAGCAGTAAAGAGCTGATTTACTGCTTGTTCAACTCGGCTGAATTTCAGCAGCAGTTGTGTCAACTGGTTACGGGAACGTCTAATAGCCATCAGCGAGTCAAGCCAGATCAAGTTTTAAAACTCCGATTGGCGATTGCAGATGATTCGTTATATATTGCCTTTAGTGATATTGCATTTCCCATTTTCGAGCGAGTTTATGCAAACCGTCTGAAAATTCAAACGCTCACTCAGATCCGTGACATCTTGCTGCCGCGCCTGATCTCCGGCCAGCTGCGCCTGCCGGAAGACGAGGCACAGATCGAAGCGGTGTGTGCATGAGCAAAGGAAAGCTCCCCGCACCACCCGAGGGTTACGCCGACTGGCTGACTCAACTCAAAGGCGACATCTCCCAGGCCGGGCAACGCGCCGCCCTGGCGGTCAATACCGAGCTGGTGCGGCTGTATCACCGCCTCGGCAGCGACATTCGCCAACGTCAGCAAGCCCGGGGCTGGGGGGCAAAAGTCATTGAGCGTCTAGCCCGTGACCTCACCGAGTCTTTTCCCGAGATTCGCGGCTTTTCCAGCCGCAACCTCAAGTACATGGCGTTTTTCGCCGAGCACTGCCCGAATGGTCAATTTGGGCAGCAGGCTGCTGCCCAATTGCCCTGGTTGCATGTGGTGACCCTGCTGACCAAGCTGGACAGTCCCGCCGAGCGCGAGTGGTATGCACAGCAAACCATCCAGCAGGGCTGGTCACGCAGTACTCTGGAGCTGAACATCAAGAGTCGCCTGCAGCAACGGCAGAGCTCGGCGGAGTCCAACTTTGTCGTCCGTTTGCCCGCCGCGAACTCGGCGTTCGCTCGGGAAACCCTCAAGGATCCGTACCTATTCGATTTTCTGGGCTTGGGTCACGACGCTCAGGAACGCGACATCGAAGCCAGGCTGATTCGGCATATCACCCGTTTCTGCTGGAATTGGGGGCTGGTTTTGCCTTCGTCGGCCGGTAATATTGCCTGGAAGTTGGGGGAGACGAGTTCTTCATCGACTTGCTGTTCTATCATACCCGGCTCAAGTGCTACGTGGTGGTTGAGCTCAAGGCCACCGCCTTCAAACCGGAACACGCCGGCCAACTGAATTTCTATCTGGCAGCGTTGGATGCACAGATCAAGGCCGAAGACGACAAGTCCACCATCGGCCTGCTGTTGTGCAAGCAGGAAAACCGTCTGGTGGCTGAGTACGCGCTCTCCGGGATCGACAAACCCATCGGCGTCGCCGAATACCAGCTTTTGCTCGATTTGCCTGAAACCTTGGGCCGCAACCTCCCAAGCATTGCCGAGATCGAGGCGGAGCTGGCCGGGGAACTGGACACAGGAAGTGAAGTGGAATGACCGAAGATCAATTGGAACAGGAAGCGCTCGACTGGCTGGCCGAAGTGGGCTACACCCCGGTGTACGGGCCGACCATCGCCTATGACGGCAAGAACCCTGAGCGTGAGAATTACCGTCAGGTGGTCTTGGTCGAGCGCCTGCGCAGCGCCATCGCTAGGCTTAATCCCAAGGTGCCGCTGGCCGCACGCGAAGATGCGCTCAAGCAGGTGCTCGAGCTGGGCCTGCCGGTACAGCTATCGGCCAACCGCCTGTTCCATCGCTTGTTGGTCAGCGGTGTACCGGTACAGTACCAAAAAGACGGCGAAACCCGTGGTGACTTCGTGCGTCTGATTGAATGGGTGGAAGTAAAAGCCAACGACTGGCTGGCAATCAACCAATTCAGCATCCAGGGCCCTAAACACACCCGGCGCCCGGACATCGTCCTGTTCGTCAACGGTCTGCCGTTGGTATTGCTGGAACTGAAAAACCCGGCGGATGTGAAGGCCGACCTGGGCAAAGCCTTCGACCAGATCCAGACCTACAAGGAACAGATCCCAGATCTGTTCCAATACAACGAAATCCTGGTGATTTCCGACGGCAGCGAAGCGCGCATGGGCTCGTTGTCAGCCGATGCCGAACGCTTCATGAACTGGCGCACCATCGACGGCAAGGATCTCGATCCTCTAGGTCAGTTCAACGAACTAGAGACCTTAGTGCGCGGTGCCTTGGCGCCACCAATGTTGCTCGATTACCTGCGCTACTTTGTGCTGTTTGAGGATGACGGCCGGCTGGTGAAGAAAATTGCCGGTTATCACCAATTCCACGCCGTGCGCGCCGCGATTCTGCAGGTGGTCAGCGCCTCGCGTCCCGGCGGAAGCCATAAGGGCGGGGTCGTCTGGCACACCCAAGGCTCGGGTAAGAGCATCACCATGACCTGTTTCGCCGCCCGGGTGATGCAGGAATCCATGATGGAGAACCCGACCATCGTGGTGATCACCGATCGCAACGATTTGGATGGGCAGTTGTTCGGCGTCTTCTCGTTGTCCCAGGATCTATTGCGCGAGCAGCCCGTACAGGTGGAGTCACGCGGTGCCTTGCGTAGTAAGTTGGCCAATCGACCCAGTGGTGGCATTTTCTTCGCCACGATCCAGAAATTTATGCCGGGTGCGGATGAAGATACTTTTCCGGTGCTGTCCGACCGCGCGAACATCGTGGTCATTGCCGACGAAGCACATCGCACTCAGTATGGCTTTGGTGCCGAGCTGAAAATGACGGAGGGGTCACAGACCGGCGAGAGTCAGACCCGTTACCAGGTTGGCTATGCTCAGCACCTGCGTGATGCGCTGCCGAATGCCACTTTCGTAGCTTTTACTGGTACCCCGGTGTCCAGTGAAGACCGCGACACGCGCTCGGTGTTTGGCGAATACATTCACGTCTATGACATGCAGCAGGCCACCGAAGATGGTGCGACTGTTGCCATCTACTACGAATCACGCCTGGCCAAGCTGTCCTTGAATGACCGCGAGCTACCCGCGATTGACGATCAGGTCGATGAACTGGCCGAGGATGAAGAAGACGACCAACAGTCGCGCCTGAAAAGTCGTTGGGCCGCCCTGGAAAAAGTGGTCGGGGCCGAGCCGCGCATTCAAAGTGTGGCCACCGACCTTGTCACCCACTTCGAGGCGCGTAACCAAGGATTGCTGAGCATGGGGCAGATGCCCGGCAAGGCCATGGTGGTAGCCATGAGTCGCGAGATCTGTGTACACCTGTACAACGAGATTGTCGCGTTGCGCCCCGAGTGGCACGACGACGATCCGGAGAAAGGAACGATCAAGATTGTCATGACCGGTAGCGCCTCAGACAAGGCCTTGCTGCGTCCGCACATCTATTCCGGACAGCAGAAAAAACGCCTGGAAAAGCGCTTCAAGGATCCGCTAGATCCGCTCAAGTTGGTGATCGTCCGCGACATGTGGCTGACCGGTTTCGATGCGCCCTGCGTCCACACCTTGTACGTGGACAAGCCGATGAAGGGCCACAACCTGATGCAGGCCATTGCTCGGGTCAATCGCGTGTTCAAGGACAAGCAGGGCGGCCTGGTTGTGGACTACATCGGTATCGCCAATGAGCTGAAAGCCGCGCTCAAGGAGTACACCGGCAGCAATGGTAGAGGCCGACCTACCGTAGACGCTCATGAAGCCTATGCGGTGTTGGAGGAAAAGCTCGACGTTCTGCGTAGCCTGCTGCATGGCTTCGACTGCAGTGACTTCCTCACTGGTGGACACAAGCTGCTGGCCGGGGCCGCTAATCATGTGTTGGGCCTACAGGACGGCAAGAAGCGTTTTGCCGACACCGCGTTGGCCATGAGCAAGGCTTTCACCCTGTGCTGCACCCTGGATGAAGCCAAGGCCGTCCGCGAGGAAGTGGCATTCTACCAGGCGATCAAGGTAATCCTGATCAAGCGTGAAGTCAGCCAGCAGAAAAAGACCGACGAAGAGCGCGAGTTGGCTATCCGCCAGATCATCGGCAATGCCGTGGTTTCCGGTGACGTGGTAGATATTTTCCAAGCGGTGGGCTTAGATAAACCTAATATCGGCCTGCTCGACGACGCCTTTCTCGCCGAGGTGCGCAATCTTCCCGAGAAGAACCTGGCGGTTGAGCTGCTGGAGCGTTTGCTTGAAGGCGAGATCAAGAGCCGTTACAGCACCAACTTAGCTCAGGAGAAGAAGTTCTCCGAGTTGCTGTTCAATGTGATCAAACGCTACCAGAACCGCTCGATCGAAACCGCGCAGGTTATTGAAGAGCTGATCGAGATGGCCAAGAAATTCGCTGCCGAGAGCCAACGTGGCGATGCGCTGGGGCTCAACGATGACGAGCTGGCATTTTACGATGCCTTGGCCAACAACGAGGCATCGGTGCGCGAGCTGGGTGACGAGATCCTGGCCAAAATTGCCCACGAGTTGACCGCCAGTCTGCGGGCTAATGTCAGTGTCGATTGGAGCAGTCGTGAAAGCGTGCGGGCCAAACTGCGCATCCTGGTGCGGCGGATCCTGCGCAAATACAAATACCCGCCCGACCAAGCGGAAGAGGCAGCGCTGCTGATCCTCAATCAAGCTGAAACGCTTTGTGAGGCATGGTTGTAGTTAGGCAGGTCATTCCGAAGGCTTTGATCCGAGTGGCCGGCGCTATTGTTCTCGTTGAATGCGACCGTGTTATTCATGAGCCAGGCGGAGTTCATGCTCAACTATTGGCAGGTAGAGTCCGCATGGCTGGCCTGGATTGGAAGTGCGGGAATTTTTATGCTGCAGTTGGATCAGTTGCGCAGGTGATCGTTTCAGAGTGAGGAGTAACAGTACGGGCGGCTGAACGATGTCACGCCCCCCCCAGCTTGTCCGAGCGCCGTAGGCGTTTTTGTCATGATCACCATGATCGCGTTGCTCGGCTCGCTCGATCCAGGCTGCGATAATCCGGCAGTTTGTCGAGACTAGCGCCAGACCGAATGACCCGGCGCTTAAATCTTTGGAGCTAGATTATGCTGGCGGTACCTTCGCCAAAAATTCGAAAACATCTGAAGCCGGTACGTTTATGATTGGACTACCGCGTTTCCCGTTTAGGCGCACTCGTATGCCCGTCTTAGCTCGGCTTTGAAGATATTGTCGAGAAATTGATATGAAGCCATTCTCACTAAACTCACATAATGCTCGCTTGCAGTCGACCTCCCGCTGCACCATATTTACCGGCAGATCCATTGAGTTAGTATCGACTGCCGACTCAATGAATAGATAGCCGGACGATGCTGGGGCTCTGCGTATTGCATAAAAGCGCAGGCCGTAAGATATATCTGCCCCTTTTTTGGACGCGTAGAGTGACGCAAACGCACCAGAGTGCCCATCCTGTGCTTGCTCGCTTAAAGAGAGCGTTTCAGGGCCGTAGTAGATAGTTTCCTTAGTAAACTCGTCTACCTTCACCTCAATGAGTCGCTCCGGTGTTTGTGTCACTATCGCAGGCGCACTAACCATGGTGTGTGTTGTAGTGTCTGGTTTTTTGTTCGTACATCCTGAAAGGAGCGTACATACTGACAATACTGCAGTAAGCGCTCTTGTTGGCTTCAGTGCTGATTTCATAATTTAGCGGAGCCTATGGGAGATGGGGCGAGTTGCTGACTCAGCTTGCTCGATTAAGCCTCCTATGTAAAGCCATGACATAAGGAGTCATCTGCTTTTTGCTCTCTGATCATGCCTCGTATCAGCTCGTGCTCTGTTAAAGGTCGCTAGGGATGTTGCCGCTGACCGAAAACTGACCAATATGGGCGAGCGCCAAGTATGTCTCTGACAATGACTCAATCAAGGCAACATCACCGTCGGTACTTCAATAGCTGCTTGAGGCGGGCGGCAAGAAACTCCACAGGAGTCGCTGCGCGGAGCTGCAAGGGTGCAGCTCCGCAGGCCGGACACTGGTCGAGCCAGTCCCCTGGAAACAGTACATCGCTCTGCGGAATAACCGTATAGCTCCAGCTGCATGAGCTGCAGTACTGGGTATAGGTCGCATAGGCACAGGCATGAAAGTCACTCAGGATGGAATACCTGCCGGCGTGACAAGGAGGCGCGACATAATGACGTCGTCCCTCCTTGCCACCCAGGCACGCACTTACTTCAGTCGCTCCATTGCAGCAGACAGTACTTTGTCAGCCTGCAGCGAATCTTTCTGGATCGCGGACAATGCTGTCTCAGATGCACGTAATGCGTTGCGACTCTTTTGAGCGGCCATGACTCGCCCGACACAGTGCAGGGTGTCGTTATAGCCTTGTTCAATCCAGGACGGGATTTTCTCGGTATCGAACCCCAGTAGGTCGCGCGCACCACCAAGCGGGCCGGTGGCGCGGTTAAGACTTTGCCCCGGCCGGATTTCGAGGATGGTGGCGCCAGGAAAACGTTGCCGGCTCCATAACGAGCCATCACTTAAATGGGTAACGATCACCAGGTTGCAGCCAGCCTCGAGCAATGGAGTAATCGGTGTATTCCCCTGCATGGTCTGCCAGCCACCCTGACCCCCGTCCGAGTAACGTTGCCCCTCAATACGACGTGGTGCAAACAACAATGGAATGGCTGCCGAGGCCAACAACACGTCCTTGCGAACCTTCTCGTCAAGGGACTGGATGTGCAAAAACTCGGAATCCGGCGTATCAGCAAGCCCAAACTCAGCACTCAGCGCCCGCGCCATGTCCCCTAGTCCACCACCGCTTCGATATGAGGATACGTATAACGGCAGACCTCGTTCGAGATCTTTGCTGACCAGAAACTCATTCATCAGTGCCTTTAATGGTTGGTCATCGAGAACACCTGCGTCAGCCCCTTCGAGCCAGCTCGGCAACGCCAAATCCAGCCGTTGAGCAATACCTTGTACCGCGTGCAGAATGCCCAGGGCGATACCCGCTCCCTGCACGCGCAAGCCCGCAGCCACAAGCAGAGTCAGATAACCTGGCGCTTTCATGCTCAACGGTGAGTCCATGGCTAGGCGCCCCCACAGCCGCTCCAGGCGTTCGATGGCCACATCCAACGAAGGGGCCGAAGCCAAAACACCACCGTTCAGGGCTCCAATACTCGCCCCCGATACGGCGTCGATCTGCGTTCCCAGCTCGCGCAAAGCCTTGAGCACGCCAACCTGGTAGGCACCCTTAGCGCCGCCACCCGATAACACCAGGCCAACTTTCATCGCTTCGGTCATGACGAAACCTCCATGAACAGCTCACTGATCATGCCTTCAGTCATGCGCTGAGCTGAGCCTAACCGAGGCAAATGCAGGGGCAACTCGTCAGGCGTCTGCGATACCGCATACGAGAACGGTGTCAAATACGGATCAGCCCAGTCGCCGAGGTAACTAACCGCTTGTTCACCATCAAACCAGGCAGTGTTGGCTGGCGGTCTAGCCAGCCAGCGCTCGCGGGTGGCAATACGCTCGCCCGGGGTAAGCCTGGCATCCTGGTTCAACTGGATGATGGCTAGGTTGGCCAGGCGCTCCAGTTGCTGCTGACGCTCATGTCCCGACACGGTCTGGCAGTAATTGCCAAACGCTCCCCAGCGCAGCTCTTCCAGGGCGGCATAGCAGCGGGCAGAGAAACTCAGGCCATTGAAGCGCCCCGCCCCCCACTTGCTGAACACACCATCGAGGTGTAGGTGGGCCTGCTGCAGGATATCGATGCGAGCGACCTGCTGCTCCAATGCATAACAGCGTTCATCCAGTCGCTGTGAAAGCTCGTTGAGTGCTTGCCGAGTGGTTACTGAATAGTCAATGAGATGCGCCATATCGTGCTTCATCCCATTCACCCGGGACTGAATCTGGACAATCGCATGATTACTACGCGCCAAGGACTCAGAGAGGTCTTGCAACCAAATCAGCGAACCTTCAATGCCGTCGGTCAGGCTGGCGTTGATCTCGGCCTGATGACGAGTCCCCTGCCCAGTAAACCCATCATATAACCGCGAGAAAAAACCGGTTCGCGTAGCCATGTGACGCTGACGCTCGCGGGCCACATCGATGCCATTGGCAAAATCCACGACGAACTTTTCCGGCAGGCAGGTCATTAGTTGGCAAACTTCAGCATTCGGCGGTATGGCATTTGACTCACTCATGCCATGACCTCACTTTCTTGCGGTTGAACGTCTCGCTTGAGCGCCGCGCTGTCCTGCTGAAGCCCCGGCACCTGACGCTTGAATTCGGCCAGGCGCTCAGCTAGTGCCTTCTGCTGTTCCTGGCTGGTTTGTTTGTCACGAATGCTTTGTGCCAGGTCACTGCGCAGCGACTCCACGGCCAGCTTGAGCTCATCGAAGAACTGCTTGACGCTTTCTTCCAGGGGCTTCTCGATCGTCTCAAGCATCGCAGTAGCCAACGCGGCGAACAGCGTATCAATGGTTTTGTCGATAGAGCCCTTGACCTTGTCGATGTCCACTTCGTAGTAACCAACCGTCGTAGAATAAGTCTCCCAACCCCAGTCATCGGTATCGAACACTTCGCACAAGCGCCCCCACAAGCTGGTGGTGCGACGACGCTTGGTTACTGCACGCTGCTTGCTTTCGATGACGCCACGCAATAATTCGCCACGGCCTTCGCGCATAGACAGTGCGGGTGTATAGGGCATCTTGATTTCGATCGAAAAGCCACAGCCGTTGAGCCGTTGATTAAGCTCACCGATGATGGAGCTGGCTTGAGTCGAGATATCCTGCTCGAAGGTGACACGAAAATCCTTGAGGATTTGATCAGAGTCTTTGATCAGACGCGACTCATTTGAGTCGATGATTTGCTGAACACCCTCTTCAATATCCTTGACAACTTTTTCTGCGTCCTCTCGAGAGTTCAGACTGATGATCGGATTATCTTCATCGAACTCTCGACCAAATTTGCTACCCGATTTACGTGATGCTTGCTTTGTTTGACCAGCAGTCTGCCTCTTGAGTGCATCCCATACCCCCAAGAACCCACGTAATGACCCCATAGAGCTAGCGATTGCAGTCTCGATAGACTGTTGCTCTTCTGTTTTCTTCGCGGCGATGAAACCTTCAGAAATCTCATCGTTGATGTCGCTGCGAATCGCGTCAAACGCGCGCTCCATCCTCACCTTGATATTTTTGAGAGCCTTTTTCGTGTCGGCATGGGTTTGACGTTCAAGGTCACTGATTCGCTCAATATCACTGAGCAAAGAGTTGATTTGCCCGATCAACTCTTCTGCGCTCTTTCCCAGCGCCACCTCGCGAACGTCCAGAAAATTATTCAGCTTGCTGGAAATGTCCACCAGCTTGGCGGCGGCCGAGGAAATCGCCAGCATCGCCGCCTGGCTGTGGGCTTTGCGGATAACGTTGTCCAGCGGCTCGGAGAATTTCGACGCTTTCCACAACAGGTCGGCGGTCTTCCTTACCGTGTCTGGATCTTCAATTTGCATCTCCCACATCGCGCCGAAGGCAGCTTTCCCAAAGTCTTCGACCCAAGCGTTGATTTCGCCGTTGATCGGCGGAAGACAGCCGTTTATATCCAGTTCACGCTTGGCCCGGTTGGCCAGATCGCCCAGCTTCGACGACACTGGGAAAACCTGCGAAACGTCCAGGCGCCCCTTGAGCAAGGACTCGGCAACCAGGTTTTGGGTTTGCTCAGCATTGTCACTGTTGCGATCTTTTTCATCGAACTTGTTGACTAGGGCAAACATGCGTCCTTGCGCAACGTCGGCAATTTCCTCAAGCGCTTCGCGCACCTGATGGTCAGCATCTGACTTGAGCTGGGTAAAGTCGAGAACAGCCAATACTGCCGAGGCATTTTTCAATTGCTCATGCAGCATATGACGCAAATGAACCTGGCCGGCCTCATTCGGGCCGGGAGTATCGAGCAGTGTGAGACTGCCCACGCTGCCCGGCAGATGCGCCAGGTGTGCGAACTCCACGTCGATAACCGGAATGTCATCGATGCTGGCGTAGCAGTCGAACGGGAACTGAACCTCTAGTGCTTGAGACAGTCGAACTAGGTCGTTCAGGCTCCTGAGGAACCAAAAGATGGCTTCCGGGCCTTCATGACGATGCTCGAAGGGTTGCTTGCTGAGGATAAACTGCAGCAGCGCCGTCATGTCTTTATCGTGCGCGTTGGCCGCCAGAATTTCTTTACCACCCGATTTGGAAATAACCTTCCGCAGCTTGTCCACCAGCGCATTGATCGGGCCATTGTTTTCCAACAACAGAACGGGCTCTTTGACACCTGGCGTATGGCGAATCCGCGTTGGCAACGCCGTCATGGGGCGGTTGCGATTGGGTAGCACTTCAGTGCCAACGATGGCGTTGATGGTCGTGGACTTACCGGCCTTCATGGTACCGACAACAGCCAGTACCATTTCCAGGCGCTCCAGCTTGCTCATCTCGCCACTGAGCATTTTCAGATCTTTGTCGATACTGGCTGACGAGAAGGTCTGGTGCTCCTCGGCGTGCTCTTCGACAACAACACCTTTCGCATCCTTCATGCGCTGCAGCAGGTCGATCTCCACTTGCAGCAATCGAAGGGATTCATCGCGAAACAGGTCAATGGTGCTTTCGTGCATTTCATCTCCTTGAAGGAAGCTATCCTAGCTTTCCATCATTCTTTCCGTCATGTCGTCATCGTCAGCACAGCAAACGTGTTGACGTCTTGTGTTGGTTATGTTGGAAACCGAACAAAGATCCGAATAGTGGCATATAGCCAGAAAAACTGCACTCAGGGAAATCCTGAAGAATATTCGCCGAGTCTGATGGGATATGCCGATGCAGATGCCCGAATTTCGGCAAAAGGTCGAAGCACTTTGCAAGGTAAATGGTCGAGTCAGCATCTGCGAAGAGGCTGATAGCCGTCTTTTGTTTACGTTCCATCATGAAGGCCGAAAGCAGCCGGTCGACTGGTGCCTGAGCGGCTCGCATGTGGTTTTCTCTTCAGTCGTGCTCGATAAGCAGAAAACCCTAGCACTCGCACAAGCAAGGCTGGATCTTCGCTCCAGTCGATGGCTTAGGCGGCCCGACGTAATGAGTGCGAATGCTCCATGCCCTGAAGACAGCGTTCTGCTCAGTCAGAATGAAATATCAGAAGCCAGTGGCGAGTGAGAAGTTGTTGGGGGCGCTCGATGCGGTGAACGGCAAGTGGGGTTGGGGGGTGATGCGGTTGGCAAGCGTGCCTGTCGATCCATCATGGGGCATACGCTGGGAGATGATGACCCAGAGCTTTACCTCACGGGTTGATGAGCTATGGACGGTGTACTGTAAATGATGAGGCGATTGCTCGATTGATACAGCGCGAAACGAGCATAGAAAAAAGCGGCTACTGAAGACCAGAACCGCTGCACTGCTGAGCAGTAAGCTGGGCGAACCCAGCGAGAGAGAGGGGGAATTGCCGCCCCACCCTAGGCGGTGACTAAGATCTACAGCAAGTGAAACCTCCACCGCCCGATTAAAAGCGCTCTAACCCCTGGAGCTTTGCCAGCTTGTCCAAGATCTTGGATTTGGCGCTGTCCAACACTGTCGGATTGGTTTTAGTCGACAGCTCATCTCGGGGTTTTCTGCCGAGGAAATAGCTGATGCGCTCTGCGTTAGCGCCAGATGGGTGAGGGAGCCCGTCAAGAATTTGTTCGGCTTTCAGCAGACCTGTGGCCTGCAAATGCTGGAAGACCTCAGCCACCTTCGGCCCGAGCGGTACGTACAAACATTGCGGGCCCAAGACTCTGACCTCTTCCGCCAAGTGGGTTTCAACCTGGCGCCGCAAGCTGGAGCGACTGAGCATGGCTGGGCTGCCGCTGTAGTTCTGACCGTCTACAAAACCTGGATAGCGCAACGCCGAGGTGTAGTGCACCAGATGACGGTGCGTATCGAAGAGTCGAGCGCAGCTGTCGATGCCAAGCAGTGTGTGAACACCTATGTGATCAAGCATGTTGACCAGGTTGTTTCGCATAGGCCCAGCAAAGCTGGCGGTTGCTTTGGCAGCTTCCCTGGCCTGCTCGATGGAGGCGCCTTGGCGAAGTTGTTTGCACGCCTCATCCAGGGCGCGGCTGGCTTGTTGCAACCCTGGGGTGATGCCGCATATCACGATACGGGCGCCGGTATTGATGTGGTCGAAGGGGGCATAGAAGGTTTGTAGGTTGCCCTCAGCTGTTAGCAACAGCTCCGCTGGCAGGCTGTTGGTGAAGTCGTAGGCAGTGGCGGAGAGCAGGGTGCTGAATTGTTCGAGGCTCATGATCGTGTCCTATGGTGATTGGGCGTTGGGTTAGTCAGCGCGGGTGGCGATGAAGCCCCGGCGTCCTTTCAGCCAGCGCAACGCCTCGTTCGAGTCGACCACCGTCTGATTCTGTTCTTTACGTGTTTGAAGCTGGTCAGCTGCGGTGGGTTGAGCCGCATTGCGTACTGCTCGCTCGGTCATTTGCCCCAACACTGCAATTTCCTTGAGGGTCAGATATCCGCTTTGATCTTCCCCCGACAAGAACATGGGCAGCGCCTCGTCATCTTGAAATGCCGGGTGGGTATCGAGGTCTAGGCGTGCCCGAATCAGAGCGTGGAACAGAATTTTTTCGAGCCCCCCAGGTAAAGTCATTTGACGGTCGCGGATGCTTGGCCAGAAGACTTCGATGTCGGGTCTGGCAGACAGCACAAGTGTGGCCAAACGTCCCCAGCTGTCGTTCATTCGGGTTTGCTCTGCACCATTCGTGGCGAGTTTCAGCCGACCATTGATTGCGTAGTCATAGCAGTCTCTAGCTGCCGCCTGAACAGGGATCTCACCTTGGTAAATCTGATCGAGAGTCGCCAAATGGGCGGGGTCGATTTCTCCATGAAATTTAATCAGTGAGGCACCCAGCGACCCCCAATAGACGTCGTGGGCTTCCTGGAGAATCTCGTCCAGGTCGATCTTCTCCTCGGGTGAAACGAAGTTTTTCTCGAACTGGTTACGCCAATAGGTGCTCATCATGTCCGCCTGTTCAGAAGGTGTAGGCAGAGATTAATGGCAAAATAGTACATCGTCAATGATTAATTTATGATAGTTTCAGTGATTTTGTAGTCGCTATGGCCAGGATGTGGAGATCTCATCTGGTGGCGCTGAGGAGCCCGGCATGAGGACATATCTGCGCGCCTTTGCCGGCGTTATCCCATGGCTCGAGGGCCTATCCCACACTGCATTTGAGTAGCTATTGGAGTGGAAGCGTGAGGCTTAGAAAGGTGTCCATGTAGGACGCTGGGCTGCCCATTGAGGTGGGCAATAGCTCGGGGGAGCGGGCTAGACGGGGCAATTTACGGACAAAAGAAAGCCCGCTGCTAGGCGGGCAATTGAGCATCTATCACACATGGGGTATGGCAGAGTCTCACTCAGCACTCGTGAAAAATAGGTGAAGAGTATCGCTAGATGAGCAGAGGTTTGGCGTCAATTTGGCGCCATAGATGATCGCCAAAACGCCGCCTGTTGGGGCTTTGAAGGGGTCTATTCGTGGAAGTGTTTCAGAATATTACAAGCGGGGATGGCTGAAAGCCCCGGTTTTGAAGGCCTGTGCATCCATACAGGAAAAAAATGGATCCAACAAACAGTTTGCGCACAAGTTATCCACAAGGGGGCGTCTTGCATTGTCAAAAATGCCCCATTATCTTGTATCTCGTCCCGTCAGGAACCCCATATATTGTGTTTTTGACGGATGCACTGCGGATTCAGAAAGGCAGCGGGTATGCGTGCAAAGTTTGGTCGCCGAGCACGCATATCCGCCTTCCCTGACCCAATGCGGACATTGGTGGGACGCGCATTAGAGAAAAACCGACTCTGGCTGTCAACCATCCAGCCCGGTTTTCCGCTCAAGGGTTGCTCCTGCCTATTTAATCCGACGTAGAGACAGGAGCACTTCATCGTGCCGAAAAATACGAAGCAAACCTCTTCCACTGTAGCCACCCTGGCTTCCGAAGTCCTTCGCAGTGGCAGTTCCTCTGCGATCCAGAAGGAACTGGCCGGCTCGGCTATGTCGCAGGCATCCACTGGTAAGCAAACCAGTGCCGAGATGGAGACCAAAGCCAGCCGGGTTCTGGAAAGCGACAAGTACAACGCCACCACCAAAGCCCTTGCGGGGTCGGTGCTTTCTCAATCGAACAAAGAGCGAGGCAACTGATATGGCCCAGTATTTCGTGAACCGGAACAAGCAGGCCAATGGTGACCATGAAGTGCACACCAGTACGTGCATCTTCCTACCTGCCCCTCACAACCGCCTTGACCTCGGTTACCACACGACCTGTGTGACTGCTGTGCGCCAGGCGCGTAATACCTACCCGCAGTCGAATGGCTGCCGGACGTGTTCCAACGTCTGCCATACCCAGTAGGTGATCTAAGCATCAGGGGGGCAGGGCGCGACACCCGCGTTTTGTCCCGCCTTTCAGCCCCTTCACGCAGGTCTACGGATCTGGATTTAGAGCAGTTCCGCGTAGAATTTGAGGCAGCTTATCGGTATCCAATCAACTCGATGGTTTACCGTTGAACACCGAAAAATTTCGCAGGGAAGACCTCGATGCTGGTGACTCGCATTACATGACCGGCAATCGCATCAACGTTTCGTATGAGGTGCTCCTTTGGAGGATCGCCCTAGATCACTTTGGGCCGGAAGGACTTCATCAGGTTGTCGTCGAATTCTGGCGCGGAGCTGGCATACCTCCGAGAAAGACGGTTGAACATCAAAGCCGAGGTCGTAGGCGAAGAGTTGCTGAATATCCTGAAAATTGCCCAGATCACTGCTGGAGGACTGGTTCCCTATCGTCAGTCTTCGAGCGACGGGATAGGGATAGCTGAAGAGTGCCCAAACAGGCGTGAAAATTAAGTGAAAGTAGAGTCCAGGCAGTATCAGGTTCGTCAGTACTGATCTTTCTGTCGCTGCGAGCGTTGGAAGCAGGTGACTCCGATCTGGACGGCAGCAGCAACGAGGCAAAGCAGACCGATCTTCCAGCTGCTCTGTAGGCCGTAATGCTCAGTTATTTTTCCGACGACAATGCGCCGGAGCTAGTGATGGAGCATGCTTCTTTCTTCAGCGACTTCGATTCATTCATAAGACGGACGGAACTTAAAATGACCAAAGCCCATGGTGTGGATGTTGAAGCGTACATCCGAGGTGAAATGCTACTGCACTTTAGTCGCATCACCTTGACCCAGCGCCGCACGGACACCCCTATCATTTTTAGCGGGCCAGGCCATGTCCATCTCAATAAGGGTCGGCTGAAGTATGTGCTCTACCATGCGTGCATGAGCGATGAAGTGAGCCGCCACATGGCCCTTAGCTTTTCTGGACAAGCTGGAGAGTTGATCACCGAACATTCTCTATTCGATTTTGAGGGGGTCGATCTCGCCGGGAAAACCTGGACGGCTGAAGGAGTGGATACCGCTGGTGGCACTTACCGTCACGATTTTTGCGTTGTCCAAGGGGCGATCGAGTTCCTCAGCTCACGTCATCCCCTCGCTGGAATTCGTCAGCCTACGCTCCATCAGGTTTACTTTGACCATCCGCACTTCCCGTCATCTCGTTTGTCGGTGGCGCCAGGCCTAGAGTTCGTACGCGGCGCATCTACCGTCACTATCACGAAGGATGTATCGGGGTGTGATGTCTCGGTGATAGGAGGCGAGCTGCACGAAGGAGTAGCAAAGGCAATCGAGAAAGCCTTGAACGTGCTCAGTGGTGTTCGCCTGCAGTTGGGCGTCACCGAAAAAATCTGGGAGGGGCATTCCGTTATCGAGCTTTACTCCCGGGACGTCGACCTGAGTAACCAACAGCTTTTCCCGCCGATAGAAATTCCATTCAGGTGTCCGTCCGACTTTTTCGGATCCGTCTTCAACTTACTCGTTGATTTTTTCCAGCTGAACGGAGGCGTCTACTACGATAACTGGAACAAGCTGAATAGGGCATGGCAAGCGGGCCTGGAGTCGATGGCCTTGAACGTGAGCGTCTGTATCGAGGGCGTGCTCAAGGCCTATTTTGAGTCGCTTGGGACTGACCCTGAGTTTGCCGCGCTGGCTAAGAGCGCTGTCCCTGCGGTCATGGCCCTTGAGATTGATGAACGGGTCAAAAACCTCCTTCGTTCCTGCCTCGGCGGTTCAGGTCACTTCAAACCCAAAACAGCCCTTCGTGCCCTGACGGAGGCTGCTGAAATTAGCCCGACGCTCGCGACCAAGTGGAACAAGCTAAGAAGCGAAACGGCACATGCGGTGGCTGCCGGGGAAGGCCGCGAAGACTGGCAACGGATGGTGGATCTGACGTTTGCAAATATCAAGTTGTTCTACGAACTCCTGTTCTCGATCGTAGGTTACGCAGGTGAGCGCATTGACTACGAAACGCTTGGGTTCCCAACTGAACTGCCTCATGAGGGGGCTCAAGTCTGAGGTAAGGATCATTTCGAGTGTTCGCCCTCAAGAGGTTGACCCAACTCGTCTGGCTCCTTGTACACCTGAGCTCCTGTAGGCAAGGGATGCAGGCTGCGCGCATGAAGGGAGCTTCCCGGTCAACCTAATAGTTTCATACCTTCTTGGCTGGGATAGACGGCTGGAGACTGCCCCACCCATTCCAGTGGTTGTAATCCACTCAGGCTCGGAGGTGAAGCTCTATCAGTAGGCCATTGAGACTTATGGTCAGCGCAACCGCGATTTACGCTCGGTAGTTGATCGATATATGACGAAGTAGCCGACGGCTGTACAAGACGCCCTGCACCAAAACGTTTCCACCCCGTTGTCCCTGCACATCTTTTCGGCACCGGTGCCACCCCTCGGGCGAGTGGCGCCGTCTGCAACCTCATAGAGCCTGTTAATGAAAGGCGGACAAAATCCTATTTTAGGAAGAAAATGTGCATAAAGTACGTCAAATTCGGCTGTCTTGCGTTTAAAGATCGCCTTTGGTGCCCCAAGATGCTGATCTGTTACAAATTGGATCCGGTGCTTGAAATTATCTCATTCGATCAGCGATGATGGCACTTCAATATGTAAGGAGTTACGTAATGTCGTCTGCAGCAGTCAAAATCGAAGAATCGACCCCTTCGGCAATTCGCCGCCGCCTGTCCAAAGGGCAAAGCACCAACCCGGCCATTCAGCGTCTGCGCTCGCGTGTGCTGACTGAGTCGGATGTTGGCCAGGTCATCACTAGCTATGACCGTATGCACCACCGCCACAACCGTTCGTGAGTCGCCTGCATGGACGCTGCTAAGTTCTCGTCGTTTCTGGTAAAAGTGGCATCGCGGTGCAACCTCGATTGCGATTACTGCTACGTCTACCATCACGCGGATCAGAGTTGGCGCTCCATGCCCAAATTCCTTTCCGCCGAACATCGCAGGGCATTTGCCCAACAGCTCGCGGAATACGTGATCCAAAGTGATCTGAATCATTGTGCGGTAATTCTGCATGGTGGAGAGCCGCTGCTGGCAGGCGCGCAAACACTGGCGGACTTCGCGACGCTTCTTCGTCAGAGTTGCTCGATCCCTGTTGACATCAGTTTGCAAACCAATGGCTTGCTTCTGACTGATGAGGCACTTCAGATTCTTGCGGCGGAGGATATCGGTGTTTCGCTGAGCCTGGACGGGCCCAAATTAGCCAATGACAGGCACCGCTTGACCCGCAAGGGTCGCTCAAGCTTCGAACAGACTGAACAGGCTCTCATTCGTCTCCAAAATTACCCCTCTGTTTTCGCGGGTGTCATCGCTGTCGTCGATACCTCGACCAGCGCAGCTGAGCTCTTTCAATACTTCAACCAGTTCAAAATTCCACGACTGGATTTTCTCTTGCCTGACGCACACTGGCTTCGTCCACCTCCTGGGCGTAATCAGGATCCGGGTTTGTATGAGCAGTGGCTGGTGAATGCGTTTGATGTTTGGTTCGATGAGTACCCACACATCCCGCTTCGCACCTTTGAGGCATTGCTTGATGTGTGCGCGGGGCTCCCTTCGGGGACTGATGCATTTGGCTTTGGCGATGTGAGTTTGCTGTCTATCGAAACGGACGGCAGCTATCACGATCTTGATGTCTTGAAAGTTACCCAAGATGGCGCCACTCGATTGGTTGGCACTGTCCTGGATACCCCGATCGCAGAAGTGGCGAAATCGCCGGAGATTGCGCAGCACCGACGCTACTTGCGCAAAGAAGGATTGTCACAGGCGTGTCAGTCGTGTGCGATCGTTGACATCTGCGGTGGCGGCTCACTTCCTCACCGTTTCGGCCAGGACGGATTCGCCAATCCCACGGTGTACTGCAACGAGATGAAGCGGTTGGTGGCCCACATCACCGAGCGCTTGAGCGAGCACCTGAGTGAGGAGTGGCAGGTCGAAGAGCTGACACCACTTCCTGACACATTCGACCTTGTCCAATTTGAGTTGGCTGAGGCGTCCGAGACCCACCTGCGATGGTTGTGTGCCGGTGCCCATGCTGATGCAGTACAAGGTCTGCAGGGGGCGCTGGATCTTTACCCTGACGATCCTCGTACGATTCAACTGCGCTCGTTGGGCGATGGGGCATTTGCCCGCAAGGCACAGCAACCGGGCGCTATCGCCTGGGCAGGCGCCGCCATGGCTCAAAGTAGGGGGCATGCTTTGCTGGCTGTAGATGGGCAGGCCATCACTGTAAATGCCGATTACCTGGCCGGGCTGCTTTTTGAAGCTGAGCGGCGCGATTGTGCTGGGTTCGCAGTCGCAGAGGATGATCTTTGGCTAAGGGCGCCATTTGGCACCGCCATCTATTTTGAAGGCGATGAGCTTGCAGCAGCAGGTCGAGCGCTGGTTCAGGAGGCAATGGAGATAGTGAAGGCATGGCGTCCGGCGCTAGCCTCTGAAATGGAGGCAGCCTGCAGTGCTATCCAGTTCATCCGTGATCCCAGTGCAGACCCGCGCAAGATTGTTTCCTTCAGCGACAACTCTGTTCCGGGAGCCTTGTACGTCTCGATTTCGCAAGGGGATCGACTGATCGACCCTTACGACTTGGCGGATTCCTTGATTCACGAGCACCGCCATCAGAAGCTCTATCTCTTGGAGCGATACGCGCCCACGGTTGAGCGCACTACTGCACAGGTCGTCTCTCCATGGCGTGAGGATCTGCGTCCACCATCAGGTCTGCTCCATGCGGTGTTCGTATTCGTGGAGCTCAGGCGCTTCTGGCTTCACGTCCGTGAGCACGGCCCAGTCGAGTTGCATTCGCGGGCTATTAACCAGATCGCTGATACCGACCTGCATCTTCGGCAGGCGTTCGAAACGCTCAAAGAATGCCCGCTGACGGATATAGGGCAACGCTTGGTCGATGTGTTGAGCAGTGCATCCAGAGAAGGGATACAGCCAGATGAGTTCACCGCTAACCGTTCCGTTGTCCAGCCTGTCGGCTGATGTACACGAGAGACATGCGCAGCTTCGAGATTACTTCTGTGATAAGGACGCGTTAGCTACCTGCGTTGATGAACAATGGGTCTTGGCTCTGAACTGGTCGGATGATCCATACCGTTATGTCGATCCTCGGCTTGATGAGGGGTTGGCTTGGTGGGGGGGTGATATCCAGTACCAGGACATGGCCTTGGCCCGTAAGCGCAGAGGGAGGCTGTTGTTAGCGCTCAATGACACGTGGACATTGGAAAGTTGGAGCGAGTGGCTGGCGAGAACGCCACTGCACCAAGGCATCACAGTTCTCCATGTAGATGACCACAAAGATCTGGGGTCGCCTCGTATTTTTAACCGACCGGGTGGTTGGCTTGATCCCATCGTCAAGCAGCCTGTTGACCTGCATGAGCCGCACTCAGTAACCAGTGCAATCATGAGTGGCGCTCTGGGCATGGGGAGCTTCCTCACACCATTTTTGCATCGGTATCCGAACACCGATGTACGCCATCTCTGTCAGGGCCCCAAATGCGTCCGCACCATCGATTCGCAGATCACTCTGGAGGAGATGGTCGATACGTTGCTCGACCCATCCGCCTACCGTCCTGCTATCTCACTGACCTCAGATGAGAAGGGGGCTGGGCGAGGGCGGTATCGGTTTACTCATGACCTTGATGCGTGGCTTGAAGGCCTGTCGGAGGAAAACGCAGCCATCCTCCTTCACGTGGACATGGATTATTTCTGCAACCGGTACGATGGCGACAGTGATCATATCGAGCACCCAGGCCCATTGAATGATTCATTGTCCCAAGTCCTGAAAAGGATCGACGCGCTCACCAGTGCGTTGCACCGGCACGGCTTGGTGGAGCGACTCGCAGACATCGTGATCGCATTTTCTCCTGGATTCTTTCCAGCTGAATTCTGGGCTGAAAGCTGCGATCGACTTCTCGTTGGCTTGGGGGAGCTGCCATGGCGCGAACGGTAAGCACTCCAAGAGCCAAGGCTAATGCGCGTAAAACTCCGAAGCCTCCTGCAGTGAAGGCCAAGTCGAAGCTCGGGCCCGTACCATTCGAGAAGCTGGAGTTCGTTCGTGCCCCGGGAAGCCGTGAGCGTGGAGGTGGCCCAGGAGGCGAGGCTTGGATCATCTCTGCCGAAGGAAAGCGTGCTGGACTTGCCTATATCAATTTGGTCGAAGACGCAGCCCGTGGCCGCCATGCCTCCTTCCATGTCTTCTTGAATCGACCGAGTCAAGGGCGGCAGATTGGCCGCGCTGCCTACCAGCACTGCTGCCTGAATAGCCAATACGATGTCATCTACGCGCATATGCGCAAGTCCAACGTTGCGTCCCGCAAGGCGGCTGAACATGCCGGTTTTGCGGAGGCTACGGTGGCTGGAGATACCCAGCTCGTCCTTGTCTGGCATCGAGATCTTGACCAAGCTGTCAGATCAGCGAGCCCTGAGGTTTCTGTTTCTGCCCCACGCACTGAGAGCCCGTCCGCGCGTGGCTCACAGGCTCAGACTTCAAGCGTAATCACTGCTTCCAATGAGAAATCGATGAGCTCAATAGACCTGCAATTTGACGAGAAAAGTAACGATGTCCTCATTTGGAACGGCCAGGTTGTCATGTCGCGTACCGAAGAGGAATATTTCAAAGCGCTCTTCTCCAAGCTCGCGCATCTTCAGCCTCGCGCCGTTCTCGAAATCGGCTTCGGTCTGGGCATCTCCGCTGCGTTGATACAGCAGTATCTCAAGCCTGAGCGGCACGACATTTTTGAAATAGAGACCAGCATCTACCAAGATTTGTTGTTGTTCTCACAGCATCATCCGTCGGTGCGACCGTTCTGCGGTGACTGGAATCTATGCCGTATTGAAGGGCGCTATGACTTCATTTTCTTCGACCCGTTTGACTACCACTCGAGCGAGAAGGGAGAGGGCGGTGCTGATGGAGAGCAGGCCCAGCGGGCGTCCAGAGCTCAGAAAATGCGAGCTCTACTGAATCCTGGTGGTGTCCTGTGCCACCCGCATTTCGGAGACGGAGACGTGCCGGAGCTTCCTGGCTTCTCTACCGTTATCGTGGAGCGCATGAAAGTCTCGCCCATTCGAATGGCGGATGAGACGCTGTGCGAGGATGTAGCGATCATCTACCACAGCCCTCAAGTGTGACGCTTCACTGCCCTGCAGTGTGGATGCTGCCACTGCACCCAGCGAACGCGCTAATTTCAACTTGTCATCCGAGATATTGATAGCGATCACCCTGCCGGTTGGCCAGGTCTGAACCGCCACTGTAAGGAAGGCTTTTGATGTCTCTCTTGCTGTCGCTTGGGCTCGCGCAAAGGGGGAGGCCACGATGAGCTCAGGTGCTTGGGTAAACGACCTCGCTATCGTGATTGCCTGCTCCTGACCTCGCTGGCTCAGGGGGGATGCTTTCATGATCTCGACTCGCTTGGCCTACGTTGGCAGCGGTCTGGCCGTGCCGAATCAGCCGTACTCGTCTCATCAGCTATCTTCTTTGGTCATGGGGTGCTACCAATACCTTGCTTGCTTACACCTAACGAAATCATGGCGTCGTGTACATCAATCAGCTGGAGGTGTGGCAGTGGCTAGAGATCTGAGCAAAATGCTTCCTCCTGATCATCCCATGTACACGGATGCGGTAGAAGCTCTGAAGCGGTACCACCAGGCCCAAGCAGATGGTCTCTCAGGTACAGAGCTTGAGCGCCTGCGCCTCATTGCCGAACATCAATTTCAGGCAGTGACGGATTATCAGCTGGGCGCGCTCGGTAGGCCCGCTCCTAGGACTCATTAGCGTGAGAGTGCGGAGGAGAGCAACGGTTTTGTCTTCGTAGGCTCGCTGGGTTGGGCCAGTCAAGCCATTTCAACGCTTTTTATCGCTCGAACCAAGCTCTCGGAGGTCATTCGCGTGATCATTGGCAATCCGATCAAGCGTTTCCTGTCTCAAGAAAGCGGGCCGTTTTCGAGTTTGCTTACGGTCGTAAGCATCAGGGGCCTGCTTCTCGTTCCCCTTGCTCGATTCTGTGGTCATAGGTAGGCCTTCGGTTTTAGGTCAATGAAGCAAGGATGACTGCTGGCCGTCTACCGCCTGCGTCCAGGAAGGTTGTGCACGATGGACTCATTGAAAGCAAGCGATGTATGGGCCAGGGTAGAGGTGAAACCCAATCTCCGGAGACAGCTCATGACGCAGCGCGAAGAAGACTTGCTGTAGTCCCGACACGGAAGTTATCACCTGCTGCCCGAGCACGGTATGGTTACTCTCAAAGCGATCTCAATAGACTCTCCAGCATGCCGTGCTCCCAGGTACTGAGCAGCGCAATCGGATCTGTCCCATATCGATCTCCAGAGTCGAAACACCAAACCCTCCCATCCGGACTTTCGCAGCGCTCGCAGTAGTCCAGCTCATCACAGTCATTGAAAATGGTGATACGCCAACCCTCGATGTCGATCACGAAAAGGCCGACAAACATCTCGTCCCAGTTCTGGGGCCCGGTCTTTCGCATGTGGCTTCGACCGAACACCGCCTCTCGCAGAACCTGCGAAATCTCACGTGCCGTGAGTGAGTTCACACCGTCCTCGATCATGTCTCCCCTCCTAGATCACAGCTCAAGGCGGTGATGTACCTGGTAAGGCTTTTTTGCCAAGGAGTACAAATATTCTCCTCACGTGATATCGCCATTCAAGCCCTGTCGGATCGGCCGAAATTCGCGTCTGAGAGTAAGGAGTCAGCTTCCTCAGAGAACATCAATTGGGCCCAGCGTTCACGCTTTATCGTTGAAAGCGTGGCAAAGAAGCAGCTCTCGCAAAGATGGAGTTCATAGGCTTCGGGGTTTTGCTGCGAGCCTGATTTCCACACCGCGCTCAGCACGGCGTACTGGGGATGGCCGTCATCAGTAGGGCAAGCCTGGCCGCAACGGTCGCAAACTACGCTGACCGCAACGGCTGCGAGGGTCGACTCTATGATCATCTTTGGCTCTCCCGTAAGACTGAGGCTTGTTCCACTGCTCGGGTGCGTCTATGAACAGTTAGGGTTTCCCGTACCTAGTGATGAAGAATGAGTGCCCTTTGACTACGAGCGCGGAGATGCCAGCAAGCTGAAAAACACCTTCTTCGTCAGGGAGGAACTCATCGGCAAGCTCACCACCTTCCCGGGTAGAAAGAGGTGCTGATCTCATGGCTATTCCTCTCCTGGGGGGATAACAAGAAATGAAGACTATGACGCTGGAGTGGTCAAGGAAGCGAGAGAAAAAATCCATTAAAATCAGTATGTTAAGAACATACCATTAAGATAGGGGTGCCCAATTTTAAGGGCGATTTCTTAGAGAGCAATCGCCCAGGTCGTACTCCGGAAGCTGATATGCTGACATGGATGCGAGGCAAGCGGAGCGCGCAGGCGCGAGGATGAAAGCCCGAAGGGCCGAGACGCCGAATGGTGGCTCGGTTCACGCCAGCCGGCCCGGGAGGGCGTGCCCGAGCAAGACAAATTCTGATGGAGGCACTTATGAGTCGTGACGCGAAGGACACCGTGTACTGCAGCATCCAAATGCCCATGGCCCAAGGCCGAGAGTTCCTGGATCTGATAGCAAAGCTTCGCGCCTCAGGCGCTCATCCATCACTTGAATCGGTCTTCAAGGAAGCCGAGGGCGAACTGGAGATGTCCATCGAGTTCGTTGAGGGCATGCTCGCCGGCGAGGGCGGGCTCGGTCGTAAACCCCACTAGGAATTGCACAATGGCCAGTGATGACGATCTGCACCTTCGCGAAACCGCATGGCGGAAAGCGCTATGGATGCTCGCAGACCTCACACCTGGTGATCCTCGAGCCGCTGACGCCTTGGTCATCCTCGATCACATTGACCCCCAAGATCAGCGCAGCTCACTCCCATCGGTACCGGCCACCGAGAGGCCAGGCGGAACCTTGATTGTGCGCGACCCAGACATTCCGCAGCCATGGCGAGAGCGCTTCTTATGTGCGAGCCGAGGATCAACACGTCTAGTGGAAGGCGCGTACTACCGGGACTGGGAGAAGTTTGTCAGCGAGTGGAAGCGAGAAATGGCCCATTTGGAACTCCACAGGCATGCACGTAGAAACGGATGATGGTAAATAGTACATGACGTGTACTTTAGAACCTACTCAACCAACATGCCGGACTATGAATGCTTAAAGCGTCGTTGTCAGCTTGAACGACAAGCATTCATTGCACATTGGTTGAGTAGGGTGTTCTAGCCTGGTACTCATAGGATTCGCAAGCTGACCGCAGGTTCCAGGTAAGCCTTCCTCGCACACGAAGTGAGATTACTCTGGCATCTATTTTTTTTCAACTCACATCCCCAGATCTTGCTCAAGCTTCCATCCTCTCAAGCTACGCGATGAAAATCCCAAATCAAAGAGTGTCTCGAAAAGAGCCTCATTAAAGTCATTCCATTCGCTGTCGATTGGGGGCAGCCTGTCCATAGGCCATTGCTTCTGGATCAGATCGCGCAGCATCTCACTTAGAATGTAGCAAGGATCGCTGATAGCGCTTTGTGGGCACTCGAATTGAAGCTCTTCTTTCCCTACGACGGCGTACACATCTCGGTTGAATAGCGCTGAGACAGTAGGCTTTGAGAGTATCGGGGAAAAAGCGCTTCGAATCACAGCTTCTGACAGATGGAGAGACGATAACTTCCACACTTCTTGGATCAGTTGGTGTGTCCATCCTTTTGTTTTGCCCGACCACACGATGGCCTCGCTGATCGCCTTGGTGGTAATAAACGGCTTTCGTTTTCCGCCCATCAGATCACTCCCTTTGGTTCATACTCATGGGCCTGGACTGCTGACTTGAGGCTGGCATGCCATTTCAGCTCCATGCTCGTAACAGCCTTCCCGATGCTCTCCAAAGCAGGTCGACCAGCCTGGGATTCATCGAAGGAAGTGGTGGTTGAAAATCGCTCTGCGCTTACAACAGAAAAGAGGCCATTTTCAGAAGCGAGGAGCGTGTAGCGCATCGCGGACTCTTCATCCAGGCGCGTCCACGCATTACGTTCAGAGAGCAAGCCCTTTGGCGTCGTTTCAGAAGTTGCATCAGGCAATGCATCCTGCCGTTGAGCGAAGCGGAGGATAGCCTCCCTGGCCTCTTCAGGATCCATCGAAAGCCCACCTCGGTCAGTCACATAGTAGTTTTCCAATTTGTTGACGGCATCGATGAATGAGCGCTCTTGCTTTTTCTCCCAGTCACTCCGTTTATCTGGCCACAAGAAATTTAGGATCTTGTCCAGAATGCTCATTTCTCACCAGCCTTTCTGTTCTTTTCCTTCTGCGTAGCGATGTTCGTCACGTTGCTCAATGCTGAAAGGTCTTTCTCCAGCTCATCAATCTGAGAAATAAGCATTAATTCCCTGGCTAAACTATCGTGATAAAGATCTTTGAACAATTTTTCAGCACCCTTGTTGGGCTTTACGCTGTTTTCTTTTTTTTGTTTAGCTGCGGCTGCCTTGACTTTTTCTCGGAGCGGATTAAAGCACTCTCGATCTTTTCTTATGGAACCTTTACCGCGCCCAGCTTCCAAGGCCACGTTGTTGATGGTGATCTTGCTGCCCGGTGGCAAAATTTTCGGTTTATTTTCAATAAGTCGCTGAAGGGCGTCTTCATACTGACGAATGACATCTGAAATCATGATTTCAGGTCATCCGTAGGAATGCGGGTGTTCTGTGCTTGGTTGTGTGAAATTGGGGCTGGGAAGTAAATATCTTTACATCTGGACGGAGCCCTCTCACGACATGTTATTTTGACTAGATTATAGCAGCAAGTTTTTAGGCTTTGTGCGACAGCTTGGCTGCTAACAAGTTGCTGGAGAGCAGAGCGGTAAAGGTTAAGGGATTCTGAGGTCATGCGATCACCTGTGAAATTTTGTCTTTGAAGCGTTGCAGCATGCTGAGCTTGGTCTGCTCGGTATTGTACGCGAACGTTCCTTTTGGGAGACTTTCGATAACTTTGACTTGTATTAATACGGCTTGGTCAAGCTTGTTTTCTTTGATGCAGGCGTTGCTGCAGTTGAGGCAGGCGACATAGTTATGGTGCGCTCGCTCAAAGCATTCACCTACCTTGAGACAACCACCCATAATGGTTTCTTTATAGGATAGTAATCCCTGTTTTACTTTCTTCAGTGTTTCGGCGAAATTGGTGGCGATGTTGCCCAGGAACGAATCTTTAACATTGCGCTGATAGAAGGTGCCTGCGGCGCCATGAAGCGTTGCTTCTTCCATGATGACATCTTTCAAGAACAGGCTGGCCTCTGCTGGGATAGCGTGTTCTTTAAAGTATTTGGCAGTTTCAGGGTTGAGATCTTCGAAAAGATATTTGGCTGTAGCAAACCCTTTGGTGTAATACAGTGACATTTGAAGCAAGGTGTGCTGCAGCATCCGCTTCAAGGATGGGAGCGACACCAATCCACTCTGTGCGGCATATACTGCCATTGAGCGCCTAAATTGGTGAGTCGTCAATCGCCAGTTTTCACCCGGTTGGAATTCGACCTGAGACTGCCAGTCCCTGAGAGGATCCAGCATCACCAGCTCATTAAAGTCTTCGGGGCTAATGAGAGTTGCTGGGAAATTTTCCTCAAACTTGGAGGGGGGAAGATTGGCTTGAGTTAATTTCTTTGACTTGGATTTCTTGTTGTACTGGTTGGATGTTGGCAAATAAGACACGGAGAGGAAGAGGTAGTCCTGAGTGTCGACGTGTTTCGGAATGAATTTCTTAATGAGTTGCGTGATTTTCATTGCCGTTTCATATGGAAAGAGGAAGTCGGCTGAAGTAATCCATTTGGCTGGGCGAGGCTCTTTGGTAAGCTTGATGGTTAAGCCATGAACTACGTAAGTGTCTTCAGATAAATTTTCGACGCAATCCTCCTTCAGGAGGTATGCTTCTCGCTCGCGCATGGCTGTGAATACATGTATGAGCATTTTCGAAGCGTAATAGCACCGATTGAGATAGTTTCCGATATTTGATAGTTGGTTGAAATTATATTTTTCGCTGAATTCGGTAAGGCCGCATTCGTCCATGGCCTGGTTGAAAGGAACATTGGGGCGCAAAGGATCATTGGATACCTGCTTCATCCTCCCGTAGTAGGGGTTTGAGGCGACCCTCAAGTTGAGCTCTTCAATATTTTCTGCGATAGAGTTGTACTCCGTGAGAAGATCTTTGTAATTCGACATTTTTGCGAACAAGATTCTGCCAGGGATGACAGGGTGTTGTTCAGATTCGTCGTTTGACTCTCGGATAAGATGTTCAAGCAATTTTAGTGCAAGGGGAGATACAGGGTAGATGGAATCCTCAACTACCCTGTTGAGCATTGTCTGGAGAGTCCGTAGGTCAATGAGGGATTCAATGGTGTGAATGTATGCTCCGAGTTCAACTGGGTTTTCAAAAAGTTGAGCGAGAGTCAGCTTGTTTTTTGAGGCAAAAGTGTGGAGCTTGCGAAGAACGCCGTGGTTGGTCATTACCCCATCGTGACTAGGGAAAGAGCCCGTCCTCCTTGAGGGGCGATTGATCTGAGTGCAAATAATTTTCTTTGCTTGGGCCAAACTTTCTTGTTCAATGTTGTTTTTGGTGCTGAATTTGGAAAAGCACACCCAGGAACTCTTGAGGTGATGGTTGCTCAGATGAGGTGTGAACCATTTGTTGTGAGCAAAAATTGAAACGATATTTCCATCTGCGTCACGACTGATCACAGTATTTTTGTTTATTTCAGATACGTCCATGTTCATGTAAGCGTCGTTGCCTTTGCTTGAACGCTTTCTAGCGTTAGTCGAGTTCATTTCATGGCTCCAATGCGTACCAGGTTGTCGAGAAGTGCTGCCCAGTAGTCAGTCAAAAGCTCATTAGAAAAAACCTCTTTCTCAATGGTGTCTACTGTGGCATTGAATTCGTTTGAGGTTTTCCTGAGTTTTTCAATGATATAGTTAACTTTTTGAAGAGTTGCTCCATTTAACTTTTCAAACTCTTCAGCTGAAATTGATTGACTGCGTATTTCCCCGAGGAAGTATCGAAGGCTGAGCAATTTCCGTATGTCGTTGTCAGTCGCGTGCACCACGAAATGCTCGCAGAAAAGGCAGGTGATGAAGTTGCTGCAGGAGGGTTCGGCTACAGGTACTTCGATTTGTACCAACGGAATTGCGTTGCCCGGCTCAATGCAATGCCCTGATGGGATGCTCGCTTGCTTCTTCCGCTGCCAGCTTTTTTTGTGCGCATCAGCTAGAAGATTGTAAAAGGCGCTGATCTCCTTGGCGGCTACATCGTCAGCGGCGCTTGAGTATGCCTTGGCGATTGTGCCGACACTGCTTTGCATAATTTGGCTGGCAACCGCAATTCCGAACTCTTTCAGTAAATAGTTATATTTGTATAGCCTGAGTTTTCGGTAGCTCAGAAAGGGGAAGCTCTCATCGAGATAGTTACGTATGGCATCTCCAAGCTTTCTAAGTGCATTGGGCTGCAAAGGTCTCCACCGTTTTTCTACCAAAGCGGGTATTTGCATGAATAAAGAGTTTGTTGACCTTTCTCGCGTTAAAAATGATCTTAGCTTGAGATACTGTTCAAACTCTTTTACAAATCGGGTTGTGATTGTGAAACTTTGGATTTTCCTGCCTGCGCGCCATTTTACAGTCCTGAAACCCTGGGCGGTTGGTACTATTTCGTATTCACCTGTTAACCATTCCAGATCTCTGACTTGTTGTTCGTTCATCCCAGTGTTGGCAGCGAACATAAGAACAAAGCTGTCATGCGCCCATTTTCCCAAACGATGTCTGTGAGTGGTCAGTATTTGAGGGTTCTGATTCTCTGCCGCAATTGTCTCTAGTGCCTCGTGGTAACGCTTAATCCTAGATCTGTGCGTTTGGGGGGTCAGTGTGCCGGACTTGTAGTGCCATAAGCATGTGCTGGCTTCAGGCGGCGTTGCTCTCGGCGTATGACACAGCCAGTGGGTAGGGAGCACCCAAAGGCGTTCGCCCATTAAATTAACTTGGAGCGGATATTTCCAACCATTCAGCAGGGCTTCCGTGAATGCGTTGAAAATTTCAGTGCATAATCCCAGCCCATGAGCAACCTGTTGCTCCGGCGGGACAGGGGTTGGGTTATATTCATACTTAGAAGGTACTTTAGGAAGCGCTGCCTTGAAGTTAATTGTGCATTCAGGAAAGAACCAGTAAAGTACATTAAATGGTGTGCTTTGTTTGATCATGGCGGTATGGGTTGAATATTTCCCTTCCATGTGTTTGTCATAAGCGAATTTGGAGTAGTCTGTGTAAGCTTCGTAGTAACGTTCGGCACTATCAAAAAGGTCTGAGTGATCATTTTTGTAGCTCCAGCAAAGAAACTGATTAAGTTCACTACTATTTGAGCTGAACGTGCGTTGGCTGATTGCACCGGTTTTGACAGCAGTGATGGCGTTTCTTGCCCAACCGTCCAGTGCTTTGCACCTGCTCTCAATTAGATCGAACCTCTGGCATTGATAGAGGGCAGTGGCTCCAATGCGATAACGGTTGCGAAAACAGTGTGATCCTATGTGGAATACTGTTTCGTCTTTGGTCGCAAATGCCACTTGATGGATGCCAAGCTCATCAATTTTTGCGTTGATTTCTTGCATCGATAGCTTGTCAATCTCGACGATAGTAATACCGGAGACTTGACGTAGATATGATTTGATTTTAACTGTATACATAATTTTCAGAAATGTTTTGCAGGTGTTGTTCGAACATGCTCTGTGCTTGGAAAGTCAGTTCCCTATCCTCGCGGTAGTTTAGATATCTCTCTGTGGTAGAGATATGAGCATGTCCCATACGTTGCTGTACTTTGCCTAATGCTCGGGATATCAAGTGCGAACCTGGTGGTAAACCTTTAATCTTTTCTTCTAGAAGATTCATGCCAAAGCACGCCCTAAGATTGTGGAAGCGGAATTTGAAGGGTGATTCAAGCTTGTTGAGGGCAGGCTGAAGTCGGCTGGAAATAAATTTCCGAACTGAATAGCCCTCTTGGATTGGTTGGCTCTGCCCTCTCCTCATGTCACCTTTGGATATGTGGAATGGGTTGCCGTGCGATGTTAGGAATACGTATTGCGCACCTTCTGGTGGTTGTCCAGCCTTTGCAACTCTACGTTTGTAGCGTTCAGAGTTTATATATGTGTAGATAAGGCGATTTAGCCATGCTGGTATATAGATATTCATTTTTTTATTGTTTTTGTTGTCGGTGGTTGTATGGCGCCCGATTTGGATGGCTACCTCTTTGCCTTTCACCGCGTCTGGATCTAATATGTCAGAAGTTCGCAGGGTGTAGGTTGCTAGCGAGCGTGCGCCGCTAGTCAGTGCCAATAGAAAACTCAGAATCATCTCAGTGTTTTGAATTTCGAAAAGAACTTTTACGAGAGTGCGTTGTTGCTCTTCACTATATGGGTATAGCTTTCCGCCATCTACGATGTACTCACCTGTGTTGATCTCTTGTGATTGTTTTATGTTAAGATCTGTAGTAGTGACTTCTTTGCCGCTGCTAAACCCTTGCGAGTTGCTGAAGCGAACGTATCGTTTTTTCTCAATCCAGAGGTCTTGAGTTGGATGGTAATCGTGTCGATTTTTCATCCAGCGATAGAAGTTTACTACGGAGCTAATGCGCGAATTGGCCGTAGATACTGCGAGTAGGTTCCCATTTATTCTTTCTTCAAGCTCAGCCCTGTAGTGGTAGGTTGGCCGAAGGCTCTTTCGTGTTGGGGTTGAAAGATAGTCTATTTGATCGGCGGCTAAGGTGTTGATGTAGTCAACCAAGCCCTTTGCATACGATCTAAGCGTCTGATCGGAAGGAGGGTTGTACTCAGACGCTCGTGAAAGCAGGTAGAGAGACCCGTGGTGCCATATGGAGCCGTCCGGCTTCAGGATGACCGGGACGTTTCTTAATTCGTACTTGCCCGAGTCACTTTTGAAAGGCTGAATTACGTATTTGCCTTGGATAACCGTCGTCGCTTGAGGCCGTTCATCATTCGCAGCCTTTTCTGCCTTGAATACGGAGATGAGTGGAAGCACTACATAGCGATACTTCCTGTATGGAGTCTGGCGTGGCTTTCGGTTGACTATTGCAGGCATTTTCAGGCGGGCTGAGTGGGCTTGGGCAGGGGATTTAAAGTTCTCGAATACCCCCTGTCAAGCACTATTCAAAGTATGCTGAAAGTATCCTGATTTGCTTTTTTGGTCTTTAAATTAATATGTGCTTAATTGACAATATATATGTCTTTTTGATTTTTTTGTTTGTGGCTGGCCTGCCAGCCCTTGTGTCTCTAGGCCTTGAAGGTCTGAGGGTGGCAGGTCGCGGTATAAGTCTCGTGTCTCTTGTTATCTATAGTCAGCAAAAATTGAATAGCGAACCGTGCTCTAGGTTAATGGCGGGTTTTTCATTGGATCAAGGCAGTTACTGATGAACGGTCGTCGAGCAAGCTACTAGGGAGAGCTGGCTGACACTCTCTGGAACGACCTCAGCTCTTGTGGCATTGGGCTGGACACATTTAGTAGGCCTCGAGACTATTCGGGATTGTCCCGCCTACCAGGCTTTCTAGGCTCTGTACGAAATCCCGAGAAACCCAATTGTTGCCCCTCGAACGCTGAGACTTTGTAGAGTCCCCCGCCATCGACGGAAAGGAATTCTGTGATAGCAAAACGTTACGAACTCTCGGATCAGGCCTAGGGAGTAGTCTCCGATCTCTTCATCGAAACCCATGGCCGAGGGCGGCCGCGCCTGAACGACCGCCTGATGCTCGATGGCGTGCTCTGGGTACTCTGCTCGGGTGCAGCGTGGCGAGATATGTCGGAGCGATTCGGCCCATGGTCAACGGTGTATCAACGGTTTCGGGGCTGGCGGAATCAGGGAGCGTTCGATCAGGTGCTCAAACGCTTGCATCTGAGATTGAATGAGCAAGACATGATCGATCTGCAAACCTGGATGATCGACTCAACCGCAGTACGTGTAACCCGAGCCTCATCTGGCGCCGGAAAAAAAGGGGGGCCTGACGAGCCTGCCGGTCACGCTCTAGGCCGCAGTCGCGGCGGCCTGACAACCAAAATCCACATGCTCTGCGACGCCAACGGGTCACCGTTGCGCTTCCTTCTCTCTGGCGGTCAAGCCAGTGACATCAGCTACACCCAGCCTCTGCCGGACGAAGTCAGCATTCCATCAAGCGAACTTGGCCGCCCGCGCAAACGCTGTAAATGGCTGCTTGCCGACCAAGGACTACGACGCCGAAGCGTTACGCCGCTACTGAGACCAATATCGAATGCAACCCGTCATCCCTCTGCGCTCGATGTAGCGCAAGCCTAAGCCTGGTTTACCCAGACTCTTTGATCGGCCCAAGTACCGACAGCGCAACATCATCGAGCGCATGTTTGGCCGGCCGAAAGAGAACCGTCCGATCGTAACGCGCTTCGATAAACTCGCGAAAAGCTACGCCGCAATGGTCTCGTTGGCTTGTTCCATGCGTCGACATCTCTTTTCGTACAGAGCCTAGGCAATGCTCACAGAGGCTCAAAACATGGACTCATCGTGACAGGAGGGTGCGGTTATCAACAAAGTATCCCAGAGTGTCTGCTCCATCAGTCGAGAGGAGCATGGGTAAAACCGAACTGTGCCTGTGTTCGGGGCACGCTCCATGTGTTTTTCCCGAGGACTCGCAGAGCCTAAGTTGATATCGGGCTCTCACAGCGGATGTGGCTCAAATCGACTGAGATATGGTCACTTGTCTTCCGCACCTTTCCAGACCCACCAACTCTCTTTCTGTCATCTAGTAGGTATGGCTTCCATCGGTCTGAGTTAGCTGCACTCTGAGAAATTGATTAGCCGAGCGGCCTGCACCCGAGGATGGCCTCATTTGCCGGGGAGGGGGCTGTAATAGCTGTGGGGCGCGCACCAGCCTGTTGACGGATTTTCTGTTGGCTGCAGCGAAGGGGAGGCGACGGCACATAACCCAGTTGTTGGGCTTTCTGCGTTGCCTGCTGATGAAGTAACGGGGAGGGAGACTCGTGGCCTAGCTTGTGGAAAATCTTAGCGACGTGGTTGTCCATTTTTCGGGGGAACTCACGGGGATCAGTCAATCGGTGAAAACTCACGGGTGGTTCTGCACCTTGACCGTGTGCAGGGTGATGTCCACCACATCGCCATCGGCGCCGACCTGGGGCATTTCGATCCAGTCGCCGACGTGCAGCATGTCGTTGCTGGTCAGCTGCACGCTGGCCACGAATGACAAGAGCGTGTCCTTGTACACCAACAGCAGCACGGCTGACATCGCGCCCAGGCCTGACAGCAGTAGCAACGGTGAACGGTCGATAAGGGTGGCGACGATGACGATGGCCGCGAAGATCCACAGCATCATCTTGGCCAGTTGCACATAGCCCTTGATGGAGCGTGTGCGGGCGTGCTCGGTGCGGGCATAGATGTCGAGCAGGGCATCGAGCAGGCACGACAGGGCCATGGTCATGAACAGCAGCGTGAAAGCCAACGCCAGGTTGCCCAGAAAGTGCTGGGCGGTGTCGGACAACTCTGGCACCAGCTTGAGCCCGAACTGCAGGACCAGCGACGGTGTGGTCTGCGCCAGGCGGTGGAAAACCTTGTTGTGCCGCAGGTCGTCGAGCCATTTCAGGGCAGGCTGGCGTGCCAGCAGGCGAGCGCCGTGCAGCACCAGAAAGCGCGCCAGGCGCCCTAGAATCAGCGATATCACCAGCAGTACGGCCAGGCCGATAGCGGCGTGCAGCATGGGGTGTTGATCGAGGGTACCCCACAGGTCGAGGGAGTCGCGCCAGAAGCGTTGGATGTCCATGGGCTTGCTTACAGTCTTGTTGCCAAACGAGGCGTTATTAGAACGCGGATGGGCAGCCCCATGCCAAAAGAAATTCGGCTAAATCGCTAGAAAACGTTACCCTATGCAGCTGATTTCCGTACTTGCCTGAGGTTACCTCCGTGTTCTCCCAATTCGCCTTGCACGAACGCCTGCTCAAAGCCGTGGCCGAGCTTAACTTCGTCGAGCCTACCCCGGTGCAGGCCGCCGCCATTCCCCTGGCGCTGCAAGGGCGGGACCTGCGTGTCACCGCGCAGACCGGCAGTGGCAAGACGGCGGCGTTCGTTCTGCCGCTGCTCAATCGTCTGGTCGATCTGCGCGAGCGCCGTGTGGAGATTCGCGCGCTGATCCTGCTGCCCACCCGTGAGCTGGCACAGCAGACCCTCAAGCAGGTGCAGCTGTTCTCGCAGTTCACTTACATCAAGTCGGGCCTTGTAACCGGCGGCGAAGACTTCAAGGAACAGGCCGCCATGCTGCGCAAG
Organism: Pseudomonas sp. DE0157; assembly: GCF_007678615.1. NCBI lineage: Bacteria > Pseudomonadati > Pseudomonadota > Gammaproteobacteria > Pseudomonadales > Pseudomonadaceae > Pseudomonas > Pseudomonas sp. DE0157. The sequence continues at coordinate 137,984 of NZ_VEJN01000007.1, read as the reverse complement.
GTGCCGGACGTGCTGATCGGCACGCCGGGCCGTTTGCTCGAGCAGCTCAACGCCGGCAACCTCGACCTGTCCCACGTCCAGGTGCTGATTCTGGACGAAGCCGACCGCATGCTCGACATGGGCTTTGCCGAGGACATGGAACGCCTGTGCAAGGAATGCGAAAACCGCGAGCAGACCCTGCTGTTCTCGGCCACTACCGGCGGCGCGGCGTTGCGCGACATGATCGGCAAGGTCCTGAAAGACCCTGAGCACCTGATGCTCAACAGCGTATCGCAGCTGGCCGAGGGCACCCGCCAGCAGATCATCACGGCCGACCATGACCAGCACAAAGAGCAGATCGTGCAATGGCTGCTGGCCAACGAAACCTTCGACAAGGCGATCATCTTCTCCAATACCCGCGCCATGGCTGACCGTATCTATGGCCACCTGGTCGCCAAGGACGTCAAGGCATTCGTGCTGCACGGCGAGAAGGACCAGAAAGACCGCAAGCTGGCCATCGAGCGCTTCAAGCAGGGCAGCTCCAAGGTGCTGGTCGCCACCGACGTGGCCGCGCGCGGCCTGGACATCGACGGCCTGGACTTGGTCATCAACTTCGACATGCCACGCAGCGGCGATGAATACGTGCACCGTGTGGGTCGTACCGGGCGCGCCGGGGGCGAAGGCCTGGCGATCTCGCTGATCACCCATAACGACTGGAACCTGATGTCCAGCATCGAGCGCTACCTTAAGCAGCAGTTCGAGCGCCGGGTCATCAAGGAAGTCAAAGGCACCTATAGCGGGCCCAAGAAAGTCAAGGCGTCTGGTAAAGCTGCCAGCACCAAAAAGAAGAAAACGGACAAGAAAGGTGGCGACAAGAAGGCCAGTGCCAAGCGCAAGCCTACGGCCAAGCCAAGGGCCAACGCACCGTTGACCAGCTCCGATGGGCTCGCGCCGTTGAAGAAGCGCAAGCCGTCGGCCGAGTAAGGCCGGGTGCCTGTGCCAGGGCAGCGCTCAGCGCCGCCCTGGCAGCTACCGTCCTGGCGTCATCCTGCCTTTTTTTCGGCCGCTTTCAATTCCTTGATACGCGTGTCGATCAACTGACACTTGTCCGGCAAGTCCTTGCTGGCGGTGCCCAATTGCATGCCTTGCAGTTCCTCATTCATTTCCTTGGCCTTCGTCGGGTTCTGTTCGGTCAGTTGAGCCACCAGCCCAGCCAGTTCCTCGCGTTTTTGCGTCGCTTCTTCGGGCGTGCATGCCCAGGCGGGCAACGCGCTGAACAGTGTGACCAGGCATGTGATACGCAGCAGTGGTTTCATCCTTTGCTCCTCCGGCGTGGTTGATGGACGGTTGAGGCGCGGCGAGCCGATTGGTTCACGATCAGGGATAAGTGGCCAGGGTTCGGTGTGGCTTATTGCAGCTAAAGCACGTGACCTCCAGGCCATTTGCGCGGAACGTGCGCAGATTTGAAAGGTCCCACACCTGTGTACATCCTCGACGCACACCAGGAGGTAATCGCATGCGTACCATCTACAACTGGGACCTGATCGAACGCTTGTTGCATGAAGTGCAGAACGGCAGTGGGCAGAATTTCACGCCCCGCCCTTATGCCGAAGCGCACGCCGCTGACCTGGCGGCCAAGGGTGAACCCGTCGGTGACCTGGATCGCCTCAAAAGCCAGGCCTGCGAATACGAGAAGCTGCTTCTGGAGCGAGGCTATATTCAAAGCCGCCCGGAAGAGGAGGGTGGAAACGGCGAGAACTTCGTGCTGACCGAGCGAGGGTCGCGCCTGATGAGCCTGATCGACAGCAGCATTCCAGGCTTCGAACACCCGCGGCAAGTGCTGGATGATCAGGATGATGCGCTGGATGAAAGCACCTTTGAACACGTCTCGTCCAAGGCGCAGATTGCCGGTGGTGCCATTTAAAGCTGGCCAGCGAGGCATGCGTGAATTGATAATCCCGTGTCCCTTTTTTCAGGTGAATCACTGCGCATGCCTTTGCACCGTCTCGAGGTCCGCCGATGAGCGTGGCCCGCAAGAACCCCGATGCCTTTGCGTTTCAGGTCATGGTGGTGCTTTGCCTGATCTGGGGCAGCCAGCAGGTGCTGATCAAAACGGCCGCCGTGGACATTGCCCCAGTGATGCAGGCAACCCTGCGCAACTGCATCGCTGCGGTGCTGGTCGGGCTGATGGTACTGTGGCGCGGCGACTGGAAACAGGTAGGGGGGACTTGGCGAGCAGGTGTGTTGGCGGGCGGATTGTTCGGACTCGAGTTTCTGTTCATCGCCGAAGGACTCAAGCTGACCACGGCCGCTCACATGTCGGTGTTCTTGTACACAGCGCCCATCTTCACCGCCCTTGGCCTTCATTTCATGCTGCCCAGCGAACGGCTGAGACTGTTGCAATGGCTAGGCATACTGCTGGCGTTCGCGGGCATTGCACTGGCCTTTGTGGGTGGGACCTCATGGGCCGACATGGACGGGCGCACCTTGCTGGGGGATGCTTTCGGGGTACTCGCCGGCTTGGCGTGGGGCGCGACCACGGTCGTGGTCAGGGGGTCGCGGCTTTCCGAGGCACCGGCAACCCTTACCCTGTTCTATCAGCTAGCGGTAGGTTTTGTCGGCTTACTGCTTATTGGGCTGATCACGGGGCAGGCCGGCGATGTGGTCATGACGCCGCTGGCGATTGGGAGCGTGTTGTTCCAGGGCGTAATCGTCTCGTTCATCAGTTACCTGACCTGGTTCTGGCTGCTGCGCAAGTACCTGGCATCGAACCTGGCTGTGTTTTCATTCATCACGCCCCTGTTCGGCGTCACCTTCGGGGTGTTGATCCTGGGCGAACCGCTGACCGTGAACTTCGTGCTTGGCGCTGTGCTGGTGCTCGTGGGCGTGGTTCTGGTGAGTGCCGAACCCTGGGTACGGCAGCAACTGCGCAAATGGGTCGGGTAAGGCCAGAACCTAGCAGTAACATAGGGAAACGATTGGCGGTGCCAGGAAATCCCCCAAGCGGCTTGATCGGCGTCACAATCACCCCCATCTGTAAGATCAGACGTAGGCGTCAGCCCATACATGCGGCTATGATCTGTATAAGGCAGCGCCAAACTGATTCGCCGTTAGGCTTACCCGTAAAGGGGGCATTATGAATAAAGCACTGTACAACTGGCTCCACGACCTCGGGGTTGCCTTGGGTTTGATTCCGCCGCCCTTGCAGCCGGTGCCCATCCCGACTGATGAAAAGCAGCGCCCCCGTCAGCCACGCCGCCGCTGAGCGAGCGAAGGCCGCTCTACCTTTCGGGGCGGAGCGGCTTCTTTGTTCTAATTAGGCGTTTTTGTTCCTTGGCGCACCCGCTCTAGGGCTCTGGCTGTTCATAACGGCTTTCGGCAGCACTGATCGAGCCCTGCTTCTCCCTCCGTAATATCCCCCTTTCACCCACTCATCCCCGCGCTTTGCGACCTGTTTCAGCCAGCTGCGACACTGGCGTAAACATTGCGTTGATGTATTTCGTCAGGATGCAATAATTTCCTGCGGCTACGGCCTCCTATTTGAAAGCGCTCTGCTACATATCAACCTTGCGCCTACTTTTCTCCCATTTTCATCCTGCAAGGATCGCCGAAGATGCGCACGAACTTGCCCGTCACCGAGCATGAAAGAACCTTCCCCGGTGACCAGCGCCTGATCTCGACCACCGATCTCGATAGCCGAATCACCTACTGCAACGAAGCGTTCGTGGCCATCAGTGGCTTCACTTATGACGAACTGGTAGGTCAGCCCCACAATTTGGTACGTCATCCGGACATGCCCGCCGCGGTGTTTGGCCATATGTGGGACACCATCAAGCAGGGCAAGCCCTGGATGGGTATCGTCAAAAACCGAGCAAAGAACGGTGACTATTACTGGGTCAGTGCCTACGTCACGCCCATCTACGAACAAGGCCGCGTCAGTGGTTACGAGTCAGTGCGTTCAGTGCCCAGCCGCGCGCAGATCGCCCGTGCCGAGCGCCTGTATGCCCGCCTGCGCAGTGACCGTGCCCCGTTGCCGTGGGTAGCACGTGTGGGCCAACGCCTGGGGACTGGCTGGCCGCTTGCCGCCGCCGGAGCGCTATCGGCGTTCGCCTACGCCAGCCTGCCGGCCTACGCTGCACTGGCGGTATTGATGACCAGCCTGCTGCTGGCCTGGTACGTCATCGAGCGCCAGCACAGCCAAGCCATACAGCGCACGTTGGCCGCACACCCCAAGGCCTTCACCAGCCCGCTGGTGGCGCTGACCTATAGCGCCAGCCCCGGGCTGCATGGGCAAATGGATCTGGCCATTCTGAGTGAAGAAGCCCGCTTGCAAACCGCCTTGACCCGGCTTGAGGATGCAGGCGTGGGGGTAAAGGACCGGGCTTCACAATCCTCCAAACTGTCAGACACACAGGCCTCGATGCTTGACCGTCAACGCAGTGAAACGGATCAGTCCGCCACTGCCATCGCCGAGATGGCGGCAACCATCCAGCAGGTCACGCAGAACGTCCAGAGCACGGCCCATGCCGCCGGCGACGCCGATCAATTGGCTCAGCGCGGCAGTGAGCTGGCCCAGCAGAGCCTGCATGCGATGGACAGTATGAGCGATGCGGTCAGTGATATTGGCCAGGCCGTCAACGCACTCGCCCAGCAGACCCAGTCCATCGGCAGCGTGGTCGATGTGATCACAGCCATTGCCGAGCAGACCAACCTGCTGGCACTTAACGCTGCCATCGAAGCGGCCCGTGCGGGGGAGCAGGGGCGGGGGTTTGCCGTGGTGGCCGACGAGGTCCGTTCGCTGGCCCAGCGCACCCGCACTTCGACCGAGGAAATTCATCAGATCATCGCCACCCTGCGCGCGGGCACCGAGCGGGCAGTGGGCTCCGCCGGCCACGGCGAGCGCATCGCGCGCGACAGCAGGCAAAGCGTTGAGGCCGTGCAGAACGCGCTGGTCGGCATCGCCCAGGCGGTCAGCAGGATCACAGGCATGAGCCAACAGATGGCTGCTGCTTCCGAACAGCAAAGCCATGTGGCTGAAGACATCAACCAGCAGATCACGCGCATCGCCCAGTTGTGCGACCAAAGCGCTGGGCAGGCACGGCAAGGCGCGCAGATCAGCCAGGACCTCGAACGCATGGCCGACTATCTCTACGGCCTGGCCGAGCGCTTCAATCGCTGATCGCCCACACCTGCGCGGGGCACGCTTTGGGCTGAAGGCGTGCCGGTTGATCTGCGGTTCTGTGGCACACTGCGCGGCCAAGGAGACCTCATGTCCAGACCCCGCTGCGAGCGCTGCCTGCGCCCCCTCGACCATTGCCTCTGCGCCTTGATACCTGCGATCGGCAGCAGGACCCGCGTGTTGCTGTTGCAGCACCCAAGCGAAGCGTCCCATGCGCTGAACACGGCTCGCCTGGCAGCGTTAGGCTTGATCAATGCGCAGCTGCACGTGGGTGAGGTATTCGACGACCTGGACCGATGGCTGGCAATGCCGGGTTACCGGCCAGTGGTGTTGTTTCCGAGCGAGGGGGCGCAAGCGCTCGGGCCTTACACGCAGACCGACGACACACCGTTGTTGCTGGTCGTGCCGGACGGTACCTGGCGCAAGGCGCGCAAGCTGATGTATCTCAATCCGCTGCTGGCGGCTCTGCCGAAGGTCACCTTGGGGAATGTGACGCCGTCACGCTATCGTCTGCGCAAGGCGCCCGAGGCAGGCGCGCTTTCGACCATCGAGGCGGTGGTGCAGGCCTTGAACGTGCTGGAGTACCCTGCCAGCTTCGACGCGGTGCTGGCGCCGTTCGAGGCCCTGATCGAAGGGCAGATCCAAGCCATGGGTGCCGGCACCTACGAGCGCAATCATCACAAGGATACAGGGGCGCCCTGAGCGACGCCCCGATCTGGTCAGCGCATCTCGGGCAGATGAGCTTCAGTGCGCACTTCGGTGGCTGCGTAGGCGTCAGGCGGTAGCGAGATGCGCTGCTTGCTCAACAGCTCGCCCATGGTGGCCAGTACCCGGTAGCGGGAATAGGCTTCGGTGTAGCGCACCTCGGTGTAGCGACGGTCCGCGTTGTACAGCTCGTTCTCACTGTCGAGCACGTCCAGCAGGGTACGTTGGCCCAGACCGAACTGGTCCTGGTAGGCGGCGCGCACCCGTTTGGTGGTGTCGGCGTACTCGCGCGCGGTAGGCAGCTGCTTGCTGGCGTTGTTCAAGGCGTTCCAGGCCAGGCTCAGGTTTTCGGTCAGCTCGCGCAGTGCATTGTTGCGAATGTCCATGGCCTGGTTGATCTTGTGCGCGTCGGAGTTCAGGCGGGCCTTGTCGCTGCCGCCGCGGAACAGGTTGTAGTTCATCTCAACGCCTGCCTGCCAGTCGTTGTTGCTGTGGCCTTTTTCACCGCCGGTATTGTTGTTGGCACCGGTGGCCAGAATGGCATCAAAGCGCGGGTAGAAGGTCGACTTGGCAACCTTGTACTGCTCTTCGGCGGCGTTCACGTCCGCCTGGGCCGACTTGATGTAAGGGTTGTTCTGGCGCATGCCTTCACGGGCTTCTTCCAGCGTTGCAGGCATTTGCACGGTGACCGCTTGCGGGTCTTCCAGCTCATCTGGCACACGGCCGACGACACTGAAGAAGTTGGCCTCGGCATCGGCCAGGTCGACCTCGGCGGTATCGAGGTTGTTCTCCGCCAGGGCGCGACGGGCACGGGACTGGTCCAGGTCAGCTGTACTGCCGACACCCCGTTCGTTGCGCAGGCCGATCTGGTCGTTCACCCGCAGGTGGGCTTGCAGGTTGTTCTTGGCCAGGCTTACCAGTTCGCGGCGCTTGAGCACTTCCAGGTACACCTCGATGGCGCGCAAGGCAACGTCCTGAGCCACTGCCTGGGTGTAGTACGCACGGGAGGTGGAGACCGCTTGGGTGCGGCCCACTTCGCTGGAGGTGTTGAAGCCATCGAAGATCATCTGCCGCAGGCGCAGGTCGGCCTGGGAATAGTTGAGGGTTTCCTTGTTATGACGGCCTTCGGCACGCGTGTTGGCGTTGTCCGAGCGCTGGCGACCGTAGCCCGCCACCAGGTCGACGGATGGGTAGTAGCCGCCGCGGGCGAACTTCACATCTTCATCGGCAGACAACTTGCTGTTGCGGTTCGAGCTGACCTGGGGGTGGTAGTCCACAGCGCTTTGGACAGCTTCGGTGATCGACATCGCCTGCACGTGAGCACTTGCCAGAGCCAACAGCAACGCACTGGTGATGGGGTTCAAAAGACGCATGGGTACCTCTCCCTGATCCTGGGTTTTCCTACAAATCGCCAAAAAAATGACTATATTCCGATGCCGTATAGTGTTGCAGGTTTTTAAGCCCACAGCTAAGTACATTCATTGAGATGAGTAAGAAGATTTATTCATATCAACGTGCCATGTTCGACATTAATTGTCTAACGCTGCGAAGGGAAGCTGCTGACTCAGATGTCATCAAGCGCTGTCGAGCGGGCGCAAAGTGGCGGCTGCAGGCAGTTCCAGAACGAATCTAGATAAAAGAATGGCGGGGTAGGCCAAATTGATATTTGGCGACAAATTATTGTCACTCAGGCTGTCTGTAGGTTTTTTGCCGAAGAATGTAGAACGTTACACCCACCGCACTGGCCAGCATGAACAACCGTGCCCAGGGAAACGGAACCAGATAGCAGGAAACGGCGATGCTCAACCACATCAGGCCTATGGCATAGGCCTTGGCTTTGAGGGGCATACCCTCGCCGCCTAGGTAGCCCCGGATCCAGGGCCCCAGGCGAGGGTGATTGACCAACCAGTCGTGAAAGCGTGGCGAGCTGCGGGCAAAACACGCCGCTGCCAGCAGGAGAAACGGCGTGGTCGGCAGCACCGGCAGGAAGATGCCAACCACGCCCAGCGCCACGCTCAGCCAGCCGATGGCCAGCAGCAGGTAGCGCATGCCCGGCTTAGTGGTGACGGGGCTTGAGCAGGGCCGGTTTCTCTTCTGGGGCATGCAACAACAGGAACAGCGCGGTCAAGGCCTCGGGAATCTGCACGATCATGTCGTCCTGAAGGCTGGCATTGCTGGCGATGTCGGCAAATTCAGGCTGCTCGTCGAACAGGCCCGAACCGACCATGATCGGCAGCAGCATTTCGCTCACTTCCTCTTCGGCATTCTCGAACCAGGCTTCCTCGCGCAGGAAGACCCCTTCCATGAAACCGATGCACCAGCCGCGCAGGTCGGAGTCGTCAGGGTCATCGCCCAGATCCAGGTCGCAGGGCAGCTCGAACTCGTCATCACTGGCCAACTGGCGCGCGATATGGCCTTTGAGGGCAACCAGCGTGGCCTCGATCTCGACGCGTTGGGCCTCGCTGGCGTAGTGCGGTTCTTCGGCGAACAAGGCGTCGATCCATTCGCGCTCGGGCACCTCTTCGGCGTTGATCGACAAGGCAGTGAGGTAGCCGTGGGCGGCGACATAGTCCAGCGCTTCTTCGTGCAGCTCGTCGGCGTCGAGGAAGGCTTGCAGGCGGGTCAGTTGCTCGGCGAAGGACATTACGGGGCTACCTTGGGAATAAACGATACCGAATTCTAGCACCTTGCAGCGTCAGCGGGGCAAAGACACACCCATCGCAACGGTGCCAGTGCAGGGAGCGGGTGCGGTATACTTGGCGGTTTCCAGCCAAGGGCCCACCGTTGTCGGGCCCTTGGCAAAAACCGCTTACGCATTCGGCGTGTGCGGCGCGGGTTTTTCGTCCAGCCTGTAGCGGGGTGGTACGGCGTTTTTGGAGTTGCACATGCTCGAACAGGCTCAGCGCGTTCTCAAGGACATCTTCGGCTACGACAGCTTCCGAGGGCGCCAGGCAGCGATCATCGAATGCGTAGCCAATGGTGGCGATGCCCTGGTGCTGATGCCCACAGGTGGCGGCAAGTCGCTGTGTTTCCAGGTACCGGGGTTGCTGCGCCCAGGCCTGACTGTGGTGGTGTCGCCGTTGATCGCACTGATGGACGACCAGGTCGCCACGCTCGATGAACTGGGGGTGTCGGCCGCTGCCCTGAACTCCACGCTCAATGCCGAGCAACAACGGGAACTGGCTGGGCGCCTGCGCCGCGGCGAGGTGAAGATGCTCTACCTGGCGCCAGAGCGCCTGGTGCAACCGCGCATGCTCGATTTTCTGCGCGACCTGGACATTTCGCTGTTCGCCATCGACGAAGCCCACTGCGTGTCCCAGTGGGGCCACGATTTTCGCCCCGAATACTTGCAACTGGGCCAACTGGCCGAGCTGTTCCCGCATGTGCCACGTATTGCGCTCACCGCGACCGCAGACATGCGTACCCGGGAGGAAATCGTCCAGCGCCTGCACCTGCAGGGGGCCGAGCGCTTCCTCTCGAGCTTCGACCGGCCGAACATCTTCTACCGCATCGTCCCCAAGGAAGCGCCCCGCAGGCAGCTCATGGCGTTTCTGGGCGAACGCCGTGGCAACGCTGGCATCGTCTATTGCCTGTCGCGCAAGAAAGTCGACGAAACCGCTGCGTTTCTCTGCGACCAGGGCTTCCCCGCGCTGCCTTACCACGCCGGCCTGCCGGCTGAGACGCGCTCGGCCAACCAGCATCGGTTCCTCAACGAAGAAGGGCTGATCATGGTCGCGACCATCGCCTTCGGCATGGGCATCGACAAGCCCAACGTGCGTTTCGTCGCGCACCTGGACCTGCCAAAGTCGCTGGAAGCCTACTATCAGGAAACCGGTCGTGCCGGTCGTGACGGCCTGCCTTCGGACGCTTGGATGGCGTACGGCTTGCAGGACATGGTCATGCTCAAGCAGATGCTGCAGAACTCCGAGGGTGACGAGCGCCACAAGCGCATCGAACAGCACAAGCTCGACGCAATGCTTGCCTTGTGCGAGGAGACACGCTGCCGACGCCAGACCTTGCTGACGTACTTCGATGAGACGCTGGAACAACCCTGCGGGCACTGCGACAACTGTGTCGACAACGTGCAGACGTGGGATGCCACCGAGCCCGCCCGCCAGGCATTGTCAGCAGTGTTTCGCACCGGCCAGCGCTATGGCGTGGGGCATCTGGTGGACGTGCTGCTGGGCAAAAGCACCGAGAAAGTGACTAATTTCGGTCATGACAAGCTGTCGGTGTTCGGCGTCGGCAAGGCGCTGGCCGAGGCCGACTGGCGCTCGCTGTTCCGCCAACTGGTAGCCCGTGGCCTGGTCGACATCGACCTGGAAGGCTACGGCGGCCTGCGCCTGTCGGACAGCTGCCGCCCGCTGCTGCGCGGCGAAGTCACGTTGCAACTGCGCCGTGATCTGAAACCGCAAACCGTAGCCAAGGCCTCGTCTTCTGGCGGCAGCCCGGCGAGCCAGTTGGTGCGTGCAGAAGAACGCGAATTGTGGGAAGCGCTGCGCACCTTGCGCCGCAAGCTTGCCGAAGAGCATCGCGTCCCGCCTTACGTCATCTTCCCGGACTCCACCTTGCTTGAGATGCTGCGCAGCCAGCCGGTGACCCTGAGTGACATGGCGCAGGTCAGCGGTGTCGGCGCCCGCAAGCTGGAACGCTACGGGCAGGCATTCCTGGAAGTGCTCAATGGCAGCGGCGGCACCCCCGAGGCGCCGAAGGTGGTACTGGACTTGCGTCATGAACTGGTCAGCTTGGCCCGCGCTGGCATGACGCCGGCGCAGATCGCCGGTCAGCTCGACTGCACTGAAAAGAACGTCTACAGCCTTCTGGCTGAGGCCTTGGGGCGTCAGGAGCTTAACCTTGAACAGGCGCTGGACCTGCCGGAAGATCTTCTGTCGGAGATCCAGGATGCCTTCCTCGACGGCGAAGGCGAATTGCCACCCGTTTCCACCATTGCGCCGTTGTTCGGATCGCGTGTGCCAGACGGCGTCCTGCACTGCGTGCGCGCCGCCTTGGCGGCTGAGTTCGAGCTGTGACAGTGCGCGCTACCGGCTCGGCCCGAGCGGTTTGCTGATCCGTGTCACGCCAGCGCACATTTACCCTGCAGCAGCGCACCCCGACGGCTTGCCTCGTCGGGCTGCGCATGATTAGCTGCCTAACAATTAGAACTGTTCGACGAGTCGCTTTATGCCCCTGACTGACAATCAACACCGCTTCGGCATGCAGCTTGCCCAGATGTCCCGTGGTTGGCGCGCCGAGCTTGATCGCCGTCTGGCCGGCCTCAACCTGTCACAGGCGCGGTGGCTGGTGCTGCTGCACCTGGCACGGTTCGAGGAAGCGCCCACCCAACGCGAACTGGCGCAGAGCGTCGGCGTGGAGGGCCCGACCCTGGCACGGTTGCTCGATAGTCTCGAAGGGCAGGGGCTGGTGCGTCGCCAGGCCGTTGTCGAAGACCGGCGGGCCAAGAAGATCCTGCTGTGCCCCCCAGCCAAGCCCCTGATCGAGCAGATCGAGACCATCGCCAATCAGCTACGCATCGAGCTTTTCACAGGCGTCGATGAAGCGGACCTTGAGGTCTGCATGCGGGTCCATGCCAAGATTCTGAGCAACCTGGAAAAGCCCTGATCCACCGTTTGCGAGGCGCATCACCATGACCGAGCCAAAGCCTGAAGTCGTCATCACCTATTGCACCCAGTGCCAGTGGCTGCTGCGTGCCGGCTGGCTGGCCCAGGAGCTACTCAGTACGTTTGGCCAGGACCTGGGGCAGGTGGCCTTGCAGCCGGGTACCGGCGGCGTTTTTCGCATCACCTGCGATGGCGTGCAGGTGTGGGAGCGCAAAGCCGATGGCGGCTTCCCTGAAGCAAAAGTGCTCAAGCAACGCGTACGCGATCAGATCGATCCACAGCGCGACCTGGGTCACAACGATCGCTAACCCCCCCGGCCGTGTCGATACTGCAGGCCGGCCCCTTGGCGTCAGAGGCGCACCTTGCCCAGCAGCACGTCCCTGAACATCGCGAAGTCGCCTAGCAAGCTATAGAAGGGATAGGTGAAGGTCGCAGGCCGATTCTTCTCGAAAAAGTAATGCCCTACCCAGGCCAGGCCGTAGCCGACCACGGGCACCGCCAGCAGCAGCATCCACTTGCCGCTGCCGATGGCGTAGGCCAGCAGAGCAATGACCAGGCTGGTGCCCACGAAGTGCAGGCGGCGGCACGTGGGGTTGCTGTGTTCACCGAGGTAGTAGGGGTAGAACTCGGCGAAGGTTCGGAATTGCGCTGTGCGGTCCATGACACTGCTCCGGAATATTGACTGGGAATGATAGACACGGCGTGGAGCCTGATTCGAGTCTAGAGTCACTGACGAGGCGTACCAGTGACAATAGGCGCCAATTGAGTATCCTTGGGGTTCACCGCAGGAGCGGTCAGCATAAGAAGCGTGCCATGAGCGAAAGAACCACCTCCGCCAGCTGGGCATCTGGAATCGTCAAGGCGCTGGAGCTCGAAGGGCTCGATTGCCAGGCCATGTTCAAGCAGCTGGGGCTGGATTTCGCTGCTCTCGACGATCCGGATGCGCGCTTCCCGCAGGACGCCATGACCCGGCTCTGGCAACTGGCGGTGGAGCTATCAGGCAATGAAGCAATCGGCCTGAACATGGCGCGCGTGGTCAGGCCGGCATCCTTCCATGTAGTGGGCTACGCGCTGATGTCCAGCCGCACGCTGGCCGAAGGCTTCGCACGGCTGGTGCGCTATCAGCGCATCATCGCCGAGAGCTCTGACTTGAGCTTCATCCTCACCCCCGAAGGCTATTCGCTGATCCTGACCGTGCACGGCGACCACCTGCCGCCCACCCGGCACAGTGCCGAGGCGTCGCTGGCCTGCGCCCTGTCGCTGTGCAAATGGCTCAGCGGCCGGCCGGTCCAGCCGCGACGGGTGCTGATACAGGGGCCGCCGCCCAAGCACCTAGAACCCTACAAAGTGGCCTTTCATTCCCCACTGATCTTCAATGCGCCCCATGATGCCCTGGTGTTCGAGCGGGCTGACATGGAGGCGCCACTGCCCACAGCCAACGAAGCCATGGCCGTATTGCACGACCGGTTCGCCGGTGAATACCTGGCACGCTTCTCGGAGACCCGCGTGACCCACCGGGTGCGCCAGGTGCTGTGCCGCATCCTGCCCCAGGGCGAGCCCAAGCGTGAAACCCTGGCACAGGCGTTGCACCTGTCCCAGCGCACCTTGCAGCGCCGGTTGCAGGATGAGGGCACAAGCTTCCAGGCGTTGCTCGACGATACCCGACGCGAACTGGCCGAACAGTACTTGGCCCAGCCCAACATGACCCTGCTGGAAACCGCCTACCTGCTTGGCTTTGCCGACCCTAGCAACTTTTACCGGGCCTTTCGCCGTTGGTTTGGCGTCACGCCCAGCGAGTACCGGGCTCGCCTGGGCACCGATATCGACGGAGTCAGTGACGCCAGAAAGCCGGCATGCACAACACCAGCACGGTGATGATTTCCAGCCGGCCCAGCAGCATGCCGCCGGCCAGGATCCACTTGGCGGCGTCGGGCAGCTTGGCGTAGTTACCCGACGGCCCGATCACTTCGCCAAGGCCCGGGCCCACACCGGACACCGTCCCGGCCGCGCCGGTCAGGGCGGTCATCCAGTCGACCCCCAGCAATGACAGCAGCAACGCCATCACGCAGATGGTGATGGCGAAAAAGAAGGAAAACGTGAGGATCGAGCGTACGATTTCTTCGTCGAGGCGGTGCCCGTTGTACTTCTGCTTGATTACTGCCCGGGGGTGAATCAACTGGTTGAGGTTGGCCTTGAGCAGGATATAGGCCACCTGAAAGCGAAATATCTTGATGCCGCCGGCCGTCGAACCGGAACACCCGCCCACGAACCCCAGGTAGAAGAACAGCATCAACGAAAAGTTGCCCCACAGACTGTAGTCACCCAACGCAAAGCCTGTGGTGGTCACGACCGAGGTCACGTTCAGCGCGACGTGCCGCAAGGCATCGAGCCAGTGCAGGTTGGTGGTGTACCAGTACCAGGTGCCCAGGATCACCCAGGTCGCCACCAGCATGCCCAGCAAGCCCTGCACCTGTTGATCGCGGATCAGGGCCCCGCGGTTGCCGCGCAACGTGGCCACGTACAGGGTGAACGGCAGGCTGCCGAGGATCATCACCACCACGGCCACCCAGTGCACGGCGGGCATGTCCCACTTGGCCAGGGACTGGTCGGAAGTTGAAAAACCGCCGGTGGAAATCGCCGACATGGCATGGTTGATCGCATCGAACGGGCTCATGCCGGCCCACCAGAACGCCAGGGCACCGAAGATGGAAAAGCCGACATAGACCCCGACGATGGACTTGGCGACCATGTGCGAGCGCGGCATCACTTTCTCGGAGCGGTCCGAGGATTCGGTCTGGAACAGCCTCATGCCACCGATGCGCAGCAGGGGAAGAATGGCCACCGCCATGGCGATGAAGCCAATACCGCCCAGCCAGTGCAGCATCGAGCGCCACATCAGGATGCCGGGCGACATGCTGTCCAGGCCGCTGAGTACGGTAGCGCCGGTGGCGGTGATGCCCGACATGCTTTCGAAAAACGCATCGGTGTAGCTGATGTGCTGCGTAAGCAGAAAGGGCAGGGCAGCGAACACGCACACCACCACCCAGGAGCACACCGTCAACAGGTACATGTCGCGTGGACGCAGGTGCACGTGTTCCGGCCTGCCGGGCACCACCAGCAGCAGGCCCGCCACGAAGGTGATCAGGCTCGACCAGAGAAAGGACGGCAGGTCGCGGGTGTGTTCGAAGATCACCAGGGTGGCCATGGGGACAGCCATGCCCACGGCGAGCGTGATGAGGAAGATGCCGATGATGAAACCAATGATCCTTAGGGTCGGCAACGCCATGTGTTCTGCTCGGGCTCGAAACGGAAGGGCGCCATTCTACCTGTGGGGCGCAAAGGCTCAAGGCCAAGCTGCATCTTCATGCTGCAGGCCCTGGATGAGGTCGTGCTTGCAGCCTGGCGTCGGCCCCTTGAGAATGGCCGCACATTCATGTTCCAGGAGGGTAGCCGATGGAGGCTCTCGACGCATTGCTCAACCGGGTTTCGGTCCCGCGCCTAACCGACCCTGCGCCCAACGATGCCCAGCGTGAGGCCTTGTTCCAGGCTGCGCTGCGCGCCCCGGACCACGGTCAACTACGCCCTTGGCGCTTTCTGACTATCGAAGGACCGGCACGCGAGCGGTTGGGTGAGCTGTTCGCCAGCGCAGTCCAAAAGCGCGGCGATGCCAGTGAGGCTGCGTTGAGCAAGGCCCGCGCCATGCCGCTACGCGCGCCCTTGCTGATCGTGGTCATTGCCCGGTTGCACAAGCAGCACCCCAAGGTCCCGGTGCTTGAGCAGCAACTGGCGGCAGGGTGCGCGGCCCACGGCATACTGATTGCCGCGCACGCCCAGGGCGTGGGTGCCGTATGGCGCACCGGGGACCTGGCCTTCGATGCCCATGTCCATGCAGGCCTGGGCTTGGCAGACAACGAGGAGCTGCTTGGCTTCCTGTATGTGGGTACGCCCTTGACCGAGCCTCGCACGGCGCCTGTGCTCGCCACTGCCGACTTCGTCAGCGCCTGGGGCGACTGACCCCCGCCGCGTTTGACCCAAGCCGTTGGCCATTGCGCAGACCTGCGCAGTGGCGTTAGTTAGCCGCCAGGCGCTTCCGCCACCGGCAGCTCCAGCGTTGCGACGAAACCGCCTTGTGGATGGTTGGCCAGTATCAGTCGGCCGCCATGGCGCTCTGCCGCCTTGCGTGCAATCGCCAGCCCAAGGCCGTGTCCCGGAGCTTGTTGTCCCGGCGCCCGGAAAAACGGCTCGCCCAGTTGAGCCAGGTGCGCAGCTGCCACGCCGGGGCCCCGGTCACGTACGCACACCCGAAGCATGTCGCCCTCGCGCCACGCGCTCAGCTCCACAGGTTGACCCGCCGGGGTAAAGCGCAGGGCATTGCGCAGCAGGTTGTCCACTGCACGCTCGATCAGTGTTGGCCAACCCTGCAGGGTCAACCCGGGTTGCGCTTCAAGGCGTACATCATGCTCAGGGGCCGTCAGTTGCGCGTCCTTGCGCACGCTGCCCAGCAGCGCGTTGAGATCGACCGTTTCGGCATGGGCTTGGTCGGCGTCCACGCGCGCCAAGGTCAAAATCTCACTGATCAGGTCTTCCAGGCGGTCGCATTCGCGGGTCAGGCGCGGCCACAAGGCCTGACGCTGCTCCGGCTCGGCCCGTTCGGCCAGGGCCAGGGCGATGCGCAGCCGGGCCAGTGGAGAACGTAGCTCGTGGGACACATCGCGCAGCAACTGGCGCTGGCTGGCGATGGTGCTCTGCAGGCGAGCGCCCATCTTGTTGAAATCCTTGGCCAGGACCCCGAATTCGTCGCGCCTGCCGGCCAGTTGCGCCAGGCTGTTCTGCTGGTAGGTACTCTGCCCCAGGTCGTGCACCGCGCCACGCAAGCGGCTCAGGGGGCGGGTGATGGACAGTGTCACGAACAGGCTGAACAAGGTCAGCACCACCAGGGCGATGCCCAGTGCGCTCAGCGGCCAGAGCAGGCTCTCGCGGTGCCAGGCATCGAGGGCGGGGTGGGGGATGCGGTAGATCAGCAGGTAGGTCGCATTGCTCTGGGGGCTGGTGTATTCCTCGGTCAGGCGGCGCCACGGCAGGCGCCGGTCATCGTTGTGCTGCCTGGCTTCGAGTGCAGCCGCGCGCCGGGGAAAGGTGCCTGGCACCACAGCGTCGCCACTGTCGTCCAGCACTTGCACGTCGATCTTGTAGCGCGCCTTGCGCCTTTCGAGAAAATGCTGCGCTGCGCCGGGGCCTTCCTGCTCGTAGTGCCTGGCCCATTGGCTGGCTAGCGTGTTCAGCCCCGGATGACGGCTTAGAATCCAGGCGTCCTGGTTGAGCGTGTGCGCCAGCAGTATCGACAGCCCTGCTACCAGGGCGATGGCCAGCCAGAAGCTGGCCAGGATGCGCCAGAACAGTGAACGCACGTAGACCTCCCCAAACGATGAAAGCCCGCCGCGCGCCAGGCTAACCTGGGGCACGGCGGGCGCTGACACTGGAGCTTACTGGGACTTGCCGGCTTTTTCAGCTTTCCAGGCCTGGAACTCCTGCCACTCCGCCTTCTTGGCGGCGCGTTCTTTTTGCAGTTCGTCGAACTTCTTCTGCTGGTCTGGCTTGAGCAGGTTGCGGACCGCAGCGTCGGTCTTGTCGCGGCTAGCTTGCATCTCTTGCTTCATGGCTTTCTGGTCGGCCGCCGGCAGCTTGTCAAGGTAACGCTCCGTGATGTCGCGGCGCTGTTTCATCTGATCGCCCATCAGCTTGCCAATCTGGTCGCGCTGCTCGCGGCTCAGATCCAGCTCGTGGAATGCCGGGCCACCGCGATGGTGCGGGCCGTCATGGCGCGGGCCGCCGTCGGGCATGGCCATGGCAACGGTGGGCAGTGCGGCGGCGAACAGCAGGGCGGTAAGGGTCTTGCGCATGGTGTCTCTCCTGTCATGGGCCGGTGATCACCGGATGAGCACAGTCTAGGGAGATGATCGTCAAGCGCGGTCAGCGCACGGTAAAGGGAACGTAAAGGCAAGCTCCCTTCCCTGGCGTCAGCCTGGCGCAAGCGACTACAAGCAGTAGTAGTAGCCGCGGCTGCGCAGGGCGATGATGCGGGGTCGACCGTCGGCGTGAGGGCCGATCTTCTTGCGCAGATTGCTCACGTGCATATCCAGGCTGCGGTCGTAGAGCGTCAACCGCCGGCCAAGACCGATCTGCGCCAGCTCCTGTTTGTCCAGAGGCTCGCCCGGTTGGCGCAGCAATGCTTCGAGAATACGGCTTTCAGAGAGGGTCAGGGTCAGTTCGCGACCGTCGATGCTGGCCACCCCGCGGGCAGGGCTATAGACCAGGTCGCCCAGTTCCAGTTGGCTGGTGGCAGGGGCTGGATGGCTGCGGCGCAACACGGCGCGCAGGCGCGCGGTCAGCTCGCGCGGGTCGCACGGCTTGGCCAGGTAGTCGTCGGCGCCCAGTTCAAGGCCCAGGATACGGTCCAGCGGCTCGCCGCGGGCCGACAGCATCACCACGGGTAGGTCGGCATGCTCACTGCGCAGGCGCTTGAGCAGCTCAAGCCCGCTACCGTCGGGCAGCATCACATCCAGTACCACGGCCGATGGCGCACGGTCGGCCAAGGCCTGGCGTGCAGCCTGGCCATCGTGGCAGGCCCGCACGGTGAACCCTTCCTGGGTCAGCCAGCTGCTGAGCAGCTCGCACAGCTCCTGGTCGTCATCAATCAGTAACAGCTCGCTCATGACTCACTCAATTCAACCATTGACGGCGACGCGTTGGTCCGCCAGCTGCAAAGATACCCCAGTCTTGAGGTCTGCTGCCAACTGGCGATGCCGAGCACGCCTTCTAGGCGAGGTGTTTCAAGGCAGCACTTGCTTGAAGGGCTTGACCACGACCTGGTCGTAGACGCCTGCAGCGATGTACGGATCGGCATCGGCCCAGGCTTGGGCGGCGCTCAGGGAATCGAACTCGGCCACGATCAGGCTGCCGCTGAAGCCGGCCTGGCCTGGGTCGTTGCTGTCGATGGCCGGGTGTGGCCCGGCCAGTACCACGCGGCCTTGCGCCTTGAGCTGCTGGAGGCGCTCGATATGGGCCGGGCGGGCAGCCAGGCGTTTTTCCAGGGAGTTGGCGACGTCGCTGGCAATGATGGCGTAGAGCATGTCAGTCCTTGGGTTTGGAGGCAGAGGAGGTATCTTGCAGATGGCGCGACAGGTACAGCCCTTGGGCCACCAGGAACAGCACGGTCATGCCCAGGCTGCCGAACACCTTGAAGTCGACCCAGAACGCCGGGAAGGTGAAGGCGACGAACAGGTTGGCGGCGCCGCAGAACAGGAAGAATGCGATCCAGGCGAGGTTCAAGCGGGCCCAGATGGCATCGGGCAAGGTCAGCGCGTGGCCCATGATGCGCTTGATCAGTACCCGGTCGCCTATGAAGTGGCTACCGGCGAAGGCCAGGGCGAACAGCCAGTTCACCACGGGCGCCTTCCATTTGAGGAAGGTTTCGCTGTGAAAGGCCAGGGTCAGGCCGCCAAACACCAGGCAGGCGACCAGCGTCAGCCACTGGCCTTTCTCAAGCTTGCGCTGGCGCAGGAACAACGCGCCGTATACCACCAGCGAGCTGATGATCAGCATGGCAGTGGCACTGTAGATACCACCGAATTCGAAGCTGTGCCCGGCCAGCTCGACAGGCCGTGGATCCAATTTGTAGACGATGAAGAACAGCAGCAGCGGGATGAAATCGATGAATTGTTTCACAATGGCAGCCAGAACCGGGATGTGACGGCATAATAACAAACATCCAATCCAGCGAAAGCGCTACTCCATGAATGTTGATCTGCACTGTCACAGCACGGCCTCCGATGGCGCCTTGTCGCCTTCGGCCTTGGTCGCCCGGGCCTTCGAGCACGGGGTGCGTACGCTGGCGCTCACCGACCACGATACCCTCGAAGGCCTGGCCGAGGCCCGCCAAGCCTGCCGCGAGCACGGCATGCAATGGGTCAGCGGCGTCGAGCTGTCCTGCACCTGGGGCGGCGCAACCATTCATATACTCGGTTACAACTTTCCCGTGGACGCTCCGCCCTTGTTGGCAGCGATCGAGGCCCTGCACCGCGGCCGCTGGTTGCGTGCCGAGGAAATCGACAGGCGCCTGGCGGCCAAGGGCATGCCCGGGGCGCTGGAAGGTGCCCGGCAAATCCAGCAGGCGCTCGGTGACAGTGGCAATGCCCCGGCCCGGCCACACTTTGCCGATTATCTGGTGCGTGCCGGCCACGTCAAAGACCGTGGCGAGGCCTTCCGCAAGTGGCTCGGCGCCGGCAAGCTCGGTGACGTCAAGCAGCATTGGCCATCACTGGAGGAAACCGTTGCCACCCTGCGCCAGTCCAATGCATGGGTGAGCCTGGCGCATCCCATGCATTACGAGCTGACGCGCAGCAAGCGCAGGCGCCTGATTGCCGACTATATTCAGGCAGGCGGGCAGGCGCTTGAAGTAGTCAATGGGATGATGCCGGCCGAGCAGGTGGGCACTTTGTCCATCCTCACCCGTGAGTTCGGGCTGCTGGCAAGTGCTGGCAGTGACTTCCATGGCCCCGGCACCTGGGGCGAAATCGGTGCCTATCGGCCTTTGCCCGAGGACCTGCCACCTGTGTGGCACCGTTTCAGCCATGAACAGCCATTGCCGGTTTGAACAGGACGACGATGTGAGCCAATTTTTCCAGATTCACCCGGAAAACCCACAGCCGCGGCTGATACGCCAGGCGGTCGAGATCATTCGCAAGGGTGGGGTCGTGGTCTACCCGACCGACTCGGCCTATGCACTGGGTTGCCAGATCGGTGACAAGTCAGCCATCGAACGGGTGCGCCGTTTGCGTGGGTTGGACAAGACCCACAACTTCACCCTCATGTGCTGCGACATGTCGCAGCTGGGCTTGTATGCCAAGGTCGATACCGGCACCTTCCGGCTGCTCAAGGCCCATGTGCCGGGGCCGTACACCTTCATTCTCAACGGCACCCGCGAAGTGCCGCGCCTGCTGTTGCATGAAAAACGCCGCACCATCGGCTTGCGTGTGCCGGACCATGCCATCACCCTTGCACTGCTTGCCGAGCTGGGTGAACCCTTGATGAGCGTGAGCCTGATCCTGCCTGACGACGCCGAACCCATGACCGATCCCTACGAAATCCGTCAGCGCCTGGAACACCATGTCGACCTGGTGATCGATGGCGGCTACGGTGACCTCAAGGCCTCGACCATCATCGACCTGTCAGGCGATGAGCCCGAGCTGATTCGCGAAGGCTGCGGCGACCCCGCTCCGTTCATGGTCAACGCGTGACCGCCGAGCCGTTAGCCCAGGCAACGGCTGCGCCTGCCGAGCTGCCAGGCCATTTGCAGCTGGCACTGGTCTACGGCGAGGCCGTGACCGAGCTGCCGCTGGACTTGTACATACCCCCCGATGCCCTGGAGGTCATTCTCGAAGCGTTCGAAGGGCCGCTGGACCTGCTGCTGTACCTGATTCGCAAGCAGAACATCGACATCCTCGATATCCCGGTGGCAGAAATCACGCGCCAGTACATGGGCTACGTCGAGTTGATGAAAACCGTGCGCCTTGAGCTGGCTGCCGAATATCTGGTGATGGCCGCCATGCTGGCTGAAATCAAGTCGCGCATGCTGCTGCCGCGCAGCGTCACGGTCGAGGAGGAGGAGGGCGACCCGCGCGCCGAGCTGATCCGACGCCTCCAGGAGTATGAACGCTTCAAGGCTGCCGCTGAGGGACTGGACGGGTTGCCCAGGGTCGGTCGTGACCTGGTCGTGCCGTGCCTAGAGGCGCCCCAGGCAAAGGTACGTAAACTGTTGCCGCAGGTCAGCCTGCCGGAGCTGCTGGCATCCATGGCCGAAGTGATGCGCCGCAACGACCTGTTCGAAAGCCACCAGATCAGCCGAGAGACCCTTTCGACCCGAGAGCGCATGGGGCAGGTGCTGGAGCGCTTGAAGGACGGAGGTTTCGTGGCCTTCATCGATCTGTTCGCCCCCGATGAAGGCAAGCTGGGGGTGGTGGTCACGTTCATGGCTGTGTTGGAACTGGTAAAGGAAAGCTTCGTCGAACTGGTGCAAAATGAAGCCTTTGCCGCCATCCATGTGCGGTTACGCCCTGCTCCTGCTGAAGACGCCCATGAACCTGAATGACCCCCGCGACCTGGCTCCGCTGATCGAAGCCTTCCTGCTGGCCTCTGGCAAGCCGCAATCGCTCGAACGCCTGTACGAGCTGTTCGAGGAGCCCGAGCGGCCCGAGCCGAAGACATTCAAGCGCGCACTCGAGGTGCTGGGCAAGTCGTGCGCCGGTCGTGCGTTCGAGCTCAAAGAGGTGGCCAATGGCTATCGACTTCAGATTCGCGAGGATTACGCGCCTTGGGTTGGCCGGCTGTGGGAAGAGCGCCCGCAGCGCTACTCCCGGGCGCTGCTCGAGACCCTGGCGCTGATCGCCTATCGCCAGCCCATCACCCGTGGCGAAATCGAGGACGTGCGTGGCGTGGCGGTCAACAGTAACATCGTCAAGACGTTGATCGAGCGCGAGTGGATACGGGTGGTGGGCCATCGGGAAGTGCCCGGGCGGCCGGCCCTGTTCGCCACGACCAAGGCGTTTCTGGATCATTTCAACCTCCGCAGCCTGGATGAGCTGCCAGCACTGGCCGAATTGCGCGAGATGGAGCCCGAGCCCGCGCTCGACCCGGACGACGCCCCGGTACCGGCGCACTTGCAGGCCCTGGCCGACGCCAGCCTGGGCGAGGACGAAGAGGCTGAACCGGTCAAGGACGAGACCAGCTTTCGCAGCCTGCTCGTGGAGCTCGACGCCATGGAGCAGGGCCTCAAGACCGATTTCGACGACGTGCTCCAGCACGACCCTGGTGCCGAAGCATCGCTGGAGGGGGAGCAGAACGAGCAGGCCTGAACGCCGCAACGCCATCTGCTGTGGCCAGGGGCCTGGCCGCCGACCAGGGCCCGCCTGGCAGAAAGTCCTGGCAAGGGGTGTAAAAGCTTCTACCCTCCCATGCATTCATGCGGCGAACCACGTATGATGCGCGGCCTTTTGGCGCGTTCGTTGCCAGAAACCTGTTTTCATTCCTACACCGGGAGGTGCCCAGATGAGTGAGCAAGACCTGCAAGATACCCAGATCACCCCACCTGTTGGCGAGAAGCTGCAGAAAGTTCTCGCGCGCATTGGCGTGGGCTCGCGCCGTGACGTCGAGGCCTGGATCAGCCAGGGCCGCATCAAGGTCAACGGCGTTGCAGCCACCCTTGGCCAGCGCGTCGACCTGCATGACGCCATTGCTGTGGACGGCAAGCTGATCAAGCGTGAAGAGGCGGCCGAGGCGACGCGCCGGGTGATCATGTACAACAAGCCCGATGGCGAGATCTGCACCCGCGACGACCCGGAAGGTCGCCCGACCGTGTTCGATCGCCTGCCACGCCCCAAGGAAGGTCGCTGGATCAACATCGGCCGTCTGGACATCAACACCACCGGTCTGCTGCTGTTCACTACCGACGGTGAGCTGGCCAACCGCCTGATGCACCCGTCGTACGAAATGGACCGCGAATACGCCGTGCGCGTGCGCGGGGAAGTGGACGACGAGATGCTCGATCGCCTGAAGGCGGGGGTCATGCTCGAGGACGGCCCGGCCAAGTTCACCGACATCCAAAAGGCACCAGGCGGCGAAGGCTTCAACCACTGGTACCACTGCGTGGTGATGGAAGGCCGTAACCGTGAGGTGCGTCGCCTGTGGGAGTCGCAGGGCATGGTGGTCAGCCGCCTGAAGCGTGTGCGCTTTGGCCCGGTGTTCCTCAACTCGGACTTGCCCATGGGCCGCTGGCGTGAAATGACCCAGGGTGAAATTGACATCCTGGCGGCCGAGGTGGGCTTGCAGCCCGTGGCGTTGCCGGCCATGAAGCTCAAGGCCAAGGACAAGATGGAGCGCCTGCAGCGCAAATCGTCCCGCCCCCTGGGCCGTGGTGAGCGCGTGCGTAGCCTGCGCCCAGCCCAGGACGGCGCAGCGGCCGGCGAGCGCCCAGCACGCCCGACGCGCGAAGAGTCGCCACGCAAAGGCAACCGTGGCAGCGCAGTGGCCGAGCGCCCGAGCGAAATGCGCAAGCGCCCGGCCAAGCCCGAGGGTGACAAGCCAGCTGGCCGTGGTCGCGGCAAGCCGCGCGGCTGAGCCTGCGGGGCCATCATGATGGCCCTTGCCTGTGTACCGACGCTGAACACATTGGGGCTGCTGCGCAGCTCATTGCCGGCAAGCCGGCTTCTGCACTCGGCGAGTAACTCGCGATGAGCAGGAGTCAGTTGGCTGACGATGGGGCGCGAAGCGGCCCCAATGTGCAACCAGCTACCTGAACTGCGCTCCTGTCCAGATGCAACCCACCAGACGGTGCAATTCGGCTGCTCTCGCGCAATTCATGGACCGAGCGTAACCCGTTGGGCGAAAAGCCATTTCGTTCGTTTGGCAACTCAGATTGCCAGCTTGTAAGGATTTTTTTACAAGCATCGACCAATTCTCGCAGCAAATCGGAAAAATTCCCCGGGCGTAAAGAAAGCTTGCCGGAGCACGGGTGCTCGGTTGCGCCGTCAGCCCCGTCCCTATCTTGCCTAAACCCCGGCCCCAAGGTGTTATAGCCCTCATTGCCCCGTGCAACAGCCCGCCGCAGAGCCGGTTGATAAAACAACAATTGGAGGCGCCATGTACGCCGATCACCTCGCCCACAAAGGCCATTACCCCAGGAACGCTGCGTTTTTTCCGCCGGAAACCACGCAACGCGTTGACGCCTGCGCGCTCGCAGGGTTATACAGTGCGCCGCGTTTTACCTGTGACCCCCTTGCGTACCGCGCACTCCTGACCCCGCCCGGTTGACTCGACCGCGCAGTTTCACCCTCAGGAAACAAGGTGACCACCTTGCCCATTCCGCTGCGCCACGAGCGCGGTGGGTCCGATTCCGTCACAGATAAAAACAATGCAGGTGACTTCGTTCATGAGTGGACACGACAAGCATTCAGGCGAGCTCAAGCGGGGCCTGAAGAACCGCCATATTCAGTTGATCGCCCTGGGTGGCGCCATCGGTACCGGCCTGTTCCTGGGGTCGGCAGGCGTGATGAAATCCGCCGGGCCTTCGATGATCCTGGGCTACGCGATCTGTGGCTTCATCGCTTTCATGATCATGCGCCAGTTGGGCGAAATGATCGTCGAGGAGCCCGTGGCCGGATCGTTCAGCCATTTCGCCCATACCTACTGGGGGGGCTTTGCCGGCTTCCTGTCGGGCTGGAACTGCTGGGTGCTGTACATCCTGGTGGGCATGTCCGAACTGTCTGCCGTGGGCAAGTACGTGCACTACTGGTGGCCGGAAATCCCTACCTGGGTGACAGCCGCTGCCTTCTTCGTGCTGATCAACGCCATCAACCTGATGAACGTGAAGTTCTTCGGCGAAGCCGAGTTCTGGTTTGCCATCATCAAGGTGGTGGCCATTGTCAGCATGATCGGCCTGGGTGCCTACCTGCTGACCAGCGGCAGTGGCGGACCTGACGCGACCGTGGCCAACCTGTGGTCGCACGGTGGCTTCTTCCCCCATGGAGTCAGTGGCCTGGTGATGGCCCTGGCGTTCATCATGTTCTCGTTCGGGGGGCTGGAGATGCTCGGCTTCACGGCCGCAGAAGCTGACAAGCCCAAGACCGTGATCCCCAAGGCCATCAACCAGGTCATCTACCGTATCCTGATCTTCTACGTCGGCGCCTTGGTGATCCTGTTGTCGCTCACGCCATGGGACACCTTGGTCGCCAGCATCGATGCCTCCGGCGGCAGCTATGGCAGCAGCCCGTTCGTGCAGGTGTTCTCGTTGCTGGGCAGCGATGTGGCCGCCAACCTGCTGAACTTCGTGGTCCTGACCGCGGCCTTGTCGGTGTACAACAGCGGCACCTACTGCAATGCCCGCATGCTGCTGGGCATGGCCGAGCAGGGCGATGCGCCGGCTGCCCTGGCCAAGGTCGACAAGCGTGGTGTACCGGTGCGTTCGATTCTGGTGTCGGCGGCCGTGACCCTGATCGCCGTGCTGCTCAACTACCTGATGCCTTCCAGCGCGCTGGAGCTGCTGATGTCGCTGGTCGTGGCCACCCTGGTGATCAACTGGGCCATGATCAGCTACTCGCACCTCAAGTTCCGCCAGCACCTCAACCGCACGGGCCAGAAACCCCTGTTCAAGGCGCTGTGGTACCCCTATGGCAACTATGTAGTCCTGGCGTTTGTGGTCCTGATCCTGGGCATCATGCTGCAGATTCCGGGTATCCAGGTTTCCGTCTACGCCATTCCGGTCTGGTTGCTCTGCATGTTCGTCGCTTATGTCATCAAGTCACGGCGCAAGGGCGTTGTCCCTGCGGCCATTGGCAGCACCGCCAAATAAGCATCGTACAGCCGCATGCGAAACCCGAAGCGTTGCCCGCTTCGGGTTTCTTCTTTTCTGCGTGTCAGATCTGTTCCAGCAGCCACGCCCTGAACGCCCGCAGCGAAGGTAGCGCCTCGTTGCGCGGTGGATAGATCAGGTAATAACTGCGCTGACTGGCGAATGCCAGGCCTGGGCTGTACAGCGCTCCTTTGGCCAGCTCGTCTTCCACGAGCACGCGGGGCACCAGGCCCACCCCAATCCCCGCCTGCACGGCCTGAATCAGATGCGAGGTCAACTCGAAGCTGGGGCCCAGGCGCATGCTTCGGTGGGGCAGGCCGTGGTGCGAGAACCATTCACCCCAGGCATGGGGGTTGTTGGCCACGTTCAACAGCAACTGCTCGCTGATGCGGGTGGGGCTCCAGTGCGGTTGTTCGTTCGCGGCCTGCGCCGGGAGAATCACCAGCAGCTCCTCGGCATGCAGGCGATGGCTGATCAGCCCCGGCAGGTCACAGATGGCCACGCCAATGGCGGCGTCGATCTCGCTGGTGTCGAAGTCGATGGCTTCGATCCGTGAATGCAAGTGCACGAGCATGCCAGGGTGCGCCTTGTAGAAGTCGTTCAGGCGCGGCAACAGCCATTTGGAGCCAAAGGTGGGCAGGGTGGCCAGGCGCAGTGTGCCGACCCCGGACTGATAGGCCAGCGCCTGAAGGGTCGCGCCCCGAATGCGGCCCAGTGCTTCGCTGAGCTCGCGCTGGTACAGCCGGCCGACGTCCGTCAACCGTACCTGGCGACCCTCGCGGCGAAACAGGGTAAGGCCCAGTTGCTGTTCCAGCGCCTGAACCTGCCGGCTGACCGCGCTCTGGGTCAGCGACAATTCAGTGGCGGCGCGGGTGTAGCTCTGGTGCCTGGCGGCCGCCTCGAAGGCCAGCAGCAGGGACATGGACGGGGTCAGGTGGCGGTAATTCATTCATGAAAGTCATCGATAGCGGCAGGAATATCCGTTTGCCCCTGGCGCAAAACTACAGGAACATTGCCACATACGTCACTGTTGCCGGCGCCATCCATGCCGCCACGACATCTTTTCCGTGAATCAGCCCTATTCCGAGGCCGTCCTTCGATGATCGCCCAGCTACCTACCGTTGCCCCTGACGCCGACTACCCGGCATTTCTCCAAGCCCTGCGTGACAGCGGTTTCCGTGGCCAGATCAGCGCCGACTACGGTACCCGAACGGTCCTGGCCACCGACAACTCCATCTACCAGCGTCTGCCGCAGGCCGCGGTGTTCCCCCTGGACGCCGATGACGTGGCGCGGGTCGCCACGCTGATGGGCGAGCCGCGTTTCCAGGCGATCAAACTGACCCCGCGCGGCGGCGGCACGGGCACCAATGGCCAGTCGTTGACCGATGGCGTGGTCGTGGACCTGTCGCGGCACATGAACGGCATTCTTGAAATCAATGCCGAGCAGCGTTGGGTGCGGGTGCAGGCGGGTGTGGTCAAGGACCAGCTCAACGCCGCCCTCAAACCCCATGGCTTGTTCTTTGCGCCTGAACTGTCCACGTCGAACCGGGCGACCGTGGGTGGCATGATCAACACCGACGCCAGCGGGCAGGGCAGTTGCACCTATGGCAAAACGCGCGACCATGTGCTTGAGCTGCACAGCATCCTGCTCGGGGGGGAACGCCTGCACAGCCTGCCGCTCGACGAAGAGGCGCTGCAGGCTGCGTGTACGGCGCCCGGTCGCGTGGGTCAGGTGTACCGCACGGCCCTGGATATCTGCGATACCCAGGCTGAACTCATCCGCACCACCTTTCCCCCGCTCAATCGCTGCCTGACCGGCTACGACCTGGCGCACCTGCGCGACGAGCAGGGCCGCTTCAACCTCAACAGTGTGCTGTGCGGCGCCGAGGGGTCGCTGGGGTATGTGGTCGAGGCCAAGCTCAACGTGCTGCCGATTCCCAAGTACGCCGTCCTGGTGAACGTACGGTACGCAAGCTTCATGGACGCGCTGCGCGATGCCAATGCCTTGATGGCGCAGCGGCCGCTGTCCATCGAGACCGTCGATTCCAAAGTGCTCGGGCTGGCGATGAAGGATATCGTCTGGCACAGCGTCGCCGAGTATTTCCCGGCCGACCCCGAGCGCCCCACGCTGGGCATCAACCTGGTCGAGTTCTGCGGTGATGACCCCATCGAGGTCAACGCCAAGGTTCAGGCGTTTATCGATCACTTGCGCGCCGACACCAGCGTCGAGCGTCTCGGCCATACGCTGGCCGAGGGCGCTGAGGCGGTGACCCGCGTCTACGCCATGCGCAAGCGCTCGGTCGGCCTGCTGGGCAATGTCGAAGGCGAAGTGCGGCCGCAGCCCTTCGTCGAGGATACGGCGGTGCCACCGGAAAAACTCGCCGACTACATCGCCGAGTTCCGTGCCTTGCTCGACGGCTACGGGTTGGCGTACGGCATGTTCGGCCACGTCGATGCCGGCGTGCTGCACGTGCGCCCCGCGCTGGACATGAAGGACCCGGCCCAGGCGGCCTTGGTCAAGCCTGTCTCCGATGCGGTGGCTGCGTTGACCCGTCGCTACGGCGGTTTGTTGTGGGGCGAGCATGGCAAGGGCCTGCGATCTGAGTACGTGCCCGAGTACTTTGGCGAGCTGTACCCGGCACTGCAGCGCCTCAAAGGCGCGTTCGACCCGCACAACCAGCTCAACCCCGGCAAGATCTGCACACCGCCCGGTGCCAGCGAGGGCCTGACCAAGGTCGATGGCGTGACCTTGCGTGGCGAGTTGGACCGCACCATCGATGAGCGGGTCTGGCAGGCCTATGGCAGCGCCGTGCATTGCAACGGCAACGGTGCCTGCTACAACTACGACCCGAACGACGCCATGTGCCCGTCGTGGAAGGCGACTCGTGAACGTCGGCACTCGCCCAAAGGGCGGGCTTCGCTCATGCGCGAGTGGTTGCGCCTGCAGGGTGATGCGGGCGTGGATGTATTGGAGGTGGCGCGCAAGCCGGTTTCATGGATCAAAGGGCTGCCTGCGCGGTTGCGCAACGAGCGGGCGCGGCGCCAGGGTCAGGCTGACTTTTCCCATGAAGTTTATGACGCAATGGCTGGCTGCCTGGCCTGCAAGTCCTGCGCAGGGCAGTGCCCGATCAAGGTCAACGTACCTGATTTTCGCTCGCGTTTTCTCGAGCTGTACCACACCCGGTACCAGCGCCCTCTGCGTGACTACCTGATCGGCTCGCTGGAGTTCACCATCCCCTACCTGGCCCATGCGCCTGGTCTGTACAACGCGGTGATGGGCTCGAAATGGGTCAGCCGTCTGCTGGCCGAGCAGGTAGGCATGGTCGATAGCCCGTTGATCAGCCGTTTCAACTTCCAGGCGACCCTGACACGCTGTAGCGTGGGTATGGCCACGGTGCCGGCGCTGCGCGAACTGACGCCTGCCCAACGCGAGCGCAGCATCGTGCTGGTGCAAGATGCCTTCACCCGTTACTTCGAGACGCCGTTGCTATCGGCATTCATCGATCTGGCGCATCGCCTGGGCCACAAGGTTTACTTGGCACCGTACAGTGCCAATGGCAAGCCACTGCATGTTCAGGGCTTTCTGGGTGCCTTCGCCAAGGCCGCCGTGCGCAATGCCGCCCAGCTCAAGGCGTTGGCTGACTGCGGCGTACCGTTGGTCGGGCTGGATCCGGCCATGACCCTCGTCTATCGCCAGGAATACCTGAAAGTGCCTGGGCTCGAGGGGTGCCCCACTGTGCTGTTGCCTCAGGAATGGTTGCTGGGCGCACTGCCCGAGCAAGCGGCAGGGTGCACGTCCACCTTCCGTCTGATGGCCCATTGCACCGAGAAGACCAACGCCCCTGCCAGTACCCGGCAGTGGGAGCAGGTGTTCGAACGCATTGGGCTCAAGCTGATCACCGAGGCCACCGGCTGCTGCGGCATGTCAGGTACCTATGGACACGAGGCGCGTAATCAGCAGACCTCAAAGAACATCTTCGAACAGTCCTGGGCGCTGAAACTGGATAAGGAGGGGGAGCCATTGGCGACCGGTTATTCCTGCCGCAGCCAGGTCAAGCGCATGGCTGGGCGGCCGATGCGTCATCCATTGGAAGTGGTGTTGCAGTACGCCAGGGGCTGAAGGGAAACTTGCTCGACCGAGCGGTGTGAAAACGTGCTGAAACGCAAGGCGCCATATCAGCCGTTTTCACACAGCCAGTGCGCGCGGTCTAGTCCTGGTCGGCGCTGGTCTGATCGTCACCTTCCTGCTCGAGAGCAGGTGCCGAGTCAGCGTGGGCGGTAACGGTGGGCTCTTCTGGGTTCAGGCTTGGGAAGGGAAGATTCGGGATCTCATGCATCTCGTCGTTCCTCGCAAGTGTGAGTGAAAAGGCTGCGCCAAGCGCGTGTGAAGCTTCAAGAAGCTGGGGCAGGATACACAAGTCTGGATGACAGTTTGGCTTTTTTCCTACGCTCGGTTAGCCCAGCGGATCGATCAACTCAGGTCATGCCGCAGGCTCAAGGCTGTTCTGGCTGCATAAAAAGGCGTGACCGACGGCCACGCCCGTGTGAGCCCCGCGACTGAAGCCTTGGGCAGTTTACTTGCGCCCTTCGGCCGTCTCGGCAACTTTGTCGGTGCGTGCGCACATGATGAAGTCGTTACGGTGCAGGCCCTTGATCGAGTGGCTCCACCAGGTGACGGTCACCTTGCCCCACTCGGTCAGCAGTCCCGGGTGATGCCCTTCGGCCTCGGCAATTTCCCCGACGGCGTTGGTGAACGCCAGGGCATGCTTGAAGTTCTTGAACAAGAATACGCGCTCAAGCTCCATGTGGCCGTCACGCACTTCGATGTTCCAGTCCGGAATTTCGCGAATCAGCTCGGCCAGCTCCTGCTCGCTGACTTTTGGTGCATCGGCGCGGCAGGCTTCGCAGTGGGCTTGGTTCAAGGCATTCATACGTTGTTATCCATGTGGCGTTGTGAGTGGCAAGCAGCGTTCAAGCGGCAACCTTGGGTGGAAACTTCGGCGCGTGCAAGCCTAGCTGCTGGGCTTGCGCGACCATGCCCATGATGTCTTCGTGAGCAAGGTCGAACAGGCGCTTGAGCTCTGGCAGCACGAAGTACACCGGCTGCAGGATGTCGATCCGATAAGGGGTGCGCATGGCCTCGATGGGGTCGAAGGCCTGATGCTCGGGTTCGCCAGACAGGCTGTAGACCGTCTCCTTGGGCGAGGACAGAATGCCACCGCCGTAGATCTTGCGGCCGTTGGGTGTGTCCATCAGGCCGAATTCGATGGTCATCCAGTACAGGCGCGCCAGATAGACGCGCTGTTCCTTGGTGGCGGCCAGGCCCAGCTTGCCGTAGGTATGGGTGAATTCGGCAAACCAGGGGTTGGTCAGCAGCGGGCAGTGGCCGAAGATTTCGTGAAAGATGTCCGGTTCCTGGAGGTAGTCCAGTTCTTCGGGCGTGCGAATGAACGTTGCCACCGGGAAGCGCTTGCTGGCAAGCAGCTCGAAGAAGGTCTGGAACGGAATCAATGCCGGAACCCGTGCGACCTGCCAGCCGGTGGTTGCCCCCAGCACCTTGTTGATCTCACCTAGCTGCGGGATGCGGTCATGAGGCAGCTTCAACTGCTCGATACCGTCGAGGTATTCCTGACAGGCACGCCCTTCGATCACCTTCAGTTGGCGGGTGATCAACGTGTTCCACACGCCATGCTCCTGCTGCGGGTAATCGATGAACCCCTGCGCATCAGGCTCGCGTGCCACATAGTGGGTGTGCTTCATGGAGGTCTCCTGATCAGCTCTTGTCGTTATGTACAGGTAGGCATCAGAAATAACCCGTTAATGCACAGTGCACATCTACTCATGGAGGGGATAGGGCCCAGGCGGGCACGCTATTTTGTAAGGATAATTTTACAAAACCCCTGAATTGTCCCAACATCAAGCTCCTGCAATGATCATCAGCGGTCATTTCGTAAGAATTTCTTTACAAGTTTTCCGCTCAGGCGGGAAGTTTTTGCCAGGCGTATCCCTTATGCGTATCAAAGTGCACTGCCAGAACCGTATCGGGATTCTGCGCGACATCCTCAACCTGTTGGTCGACTACGGCATCAACGTCTTGCGGGGCGAAGTAGGGGGTGACCATGGCAACGCCATCTACCTGCATTGCCCGAACCTCATCAACCTCCAGTTCCAGGCCCTGCGCCCCAAGTTCGAGGCCATCACGGGCGTATTCGGCGTCAAGCGCGTGGGGCTGATGCCCAGCGAGCGCCGGCACATGGAACTCAATGCGCTGCTTGGGGCGCTGGAGTTTCCCGTGCTCTCGATCGACATGGGTGGCAGCATCGTGGCGGCAAACCGGTCGGCAGCCCAATTGCTGGGGGTGCGGGTCGACGAAGTGCCCGGCCTGCCACTGGCTCGCTACGTGGACGACTTCGACTTGCCGGAACTGGTGCGCAGCAACAAGTCGCGTATCAACGGTCTGCGGGTACAGGTTAAGGGCCATGTGTTCCTGGCCGACATCGCGCCGTTGCAGTCCGAGCACGATGACAGCGAAGCGTTGGCCGGCGCCGTGCTCACCCTGCACCGTGCCGATCGTATCGGTGAACGTATCTACAATGTGCGCAAGCAGGAGTTGCGGGGGTTCGACAGCATTTTCCAGAGCTCACGCCTGATGGCTGCCGTTGTCCGTGAAGCAAGGCGAATGGCGCCGCTGGATGCGCCGCTGTTGATCGAAGGGGAGACCGGCACCGGCAAGGAGCTTCTGGCCAGGGCGTGCCACCTGGCGAGCCCGCGTGGGCAGTCGCCGCTGATGGCGCTCAACTGTGCCGGCTTGCCTGAGTCGATGGCCGAGACCGAGCTGTTCGGCTACGGGCCGGGCGCCTTCGAAGGTGCCCGCGCCGAAGGCAAGCTGGGGCTGCTGGAGCTGACAGCCGGCGGCACGCTGTTTCTCGATGGCGTGGCTGAAATGAGCCCGCGGCTTCAGGTGAAGTTGTTGCGGTTCTTGCAGGACGGATGTTTTCGCCGTGTGGGTAGCGACGAGGAGGTCTATCTGGATGTACGGGTGATCTGCGCCACGCAGGTGGACCTGTCCGAGCTCTGTGCCCGGGGCGAATTCCGCCAGGACTTGTACCACCGGCTCAACGTGCTGTCGTTGCACATTCCGCCCTTGCGCGAATGCATGGATGGGCTCGAGGGGCTGGTGCAGTTTTTTCTCGATCAGGCCAGTCGGCAGATCGGATGCGCCATGCCTCGCCTGGCGACAGGGGCGATGCAAAAGTTGGCCAGCTATGATTGGCCGGGTAACGTTCGGCAGTTGGAAAACGTGGTATTCCAGGCGGTGTCGTTATGTGAAAACGGTGTGGTCAAGAGTGAGCATGTGCGGTTACCCGATTATGGCGTGCGACAGCCGTTGGGGGATTTTTCACTGGACGGTGCATTGTCCGATATTGTCGGGCGTTTTGAAAAAGCTGTATTGGAAAGTTTGCTTAAGGAGTTTCCAAGCAGCCGAGCATTGGGCAAGCGCTTGGGCGTATCGCACACGACCATTGCCAATAAGTTAAAAGATTATTCACTTGGAAAATCAGCAGGGCACTGATTGGACTGTACTCAGGGTAGTGTTCTGTCGCTTTTAACTTTCAGTATTACTTGTGTGCAGACGGCCGCGAAGGGGGTCATTCGGCCCCCTTGGTCGCCGCGCTGTCAGCCGTTGGAGCAGCCGTTGCCCATCACGCGGTATTCCAGCACGTGGGTGTGGCCCTGCGAGTCGGCATAGGTCATGCGAGCGGGCACTACGCCGCAGACATTGGGGATTTCACTCATGGAAATGACGTGGTCGATGTCCAGGTGTTGCGAGTAACTGTACTGTTCAACCGGTGCCTGTTCGGCGGCCTGGGCTTCGTCGGCCATGGCCGTCCCGCACAGACTGCCCAGCAGTACTACCATTAAAGCTTTCATGTTTTATCTGCCTATTTAAGGTCGTGACGGTGCGCGCCGTGCGTGAGGCACTACGACAACCGTTAAGGTATTGATCAAGTTTGCAGAGAAGTGACAGTTGCCTTCGTGGGGGCGGTTACAGGTTGTCAATCTTCTTGCCGTTGCTGGCGAGATCAATTCTAGAACTGTGACCCAGGGTGAAACAGTGGGACTTTTGATAAAGTCTGTTGGTGAAATTGGTAATAATCCACGGCCTGCACCTTGCAAGGCAGCACAATGCCCGCGCTTGAGCGGTTGCGACCCGATCGACTGGCAAATTACTACCAACGTCGAATGGCGGTTATCGCTCTGGTACAGTTACATCGGTCCCATACAAAAACAACTATTACACCGAGGTAAACACGATGAGTGCGGCTCCACTGTATCCCGTTCGTCCCGAGATCGCGGCCACTACCCTGACAGACGAGGCCACCTACAAGGCCATGTACCAGCAGTCGGTGATCAACCCGGACGGCTTCTGGCGTGAGCAGGCCCAGCGCATCGACTGGATCAAGCCCTTCACCAAGGTCAAGCAGACTTCCTTCGACGACCACCACGTGGACATCAAATGGTTTGCCGACGGCACTCTGAACGTTTCCTCCAACTGCCTGGACCGTCACCTGGAAGAGCGTGGCGATCAACTGGCCATTATCTGGGAAGGGGACGACCCCTCCGAGCACCGCAACATCACCTACCGCGAACTGCACGAGCAAGTGTGCAAGTTCGCCAACGCCTTGCGCGGGCAGGACGTGCACCGCGGCGATGTGGTCACCATCTACATGCCGATGATTCCCGAGGCTGTGGTCGCCATGCTGGCATGCGCCCGTATCGGTGCAATCCATTCGGTCGTATTCGGTGGGTTCTCTCCCGAGGCCCTGGCAGGGCGCATCATCGATTGCAAGTCCAAGGTGGTGATCACTGCTGACGAAGGCGTGCGCGGCGGTCGCCGTACACCGCTCAAGGCCAATGTCGACCTGGCACTGACCAACCCTGAAACCAGCAGCGTGCAGAAGATCATCGTCTGCAAGCGCACCGGCGGCGACATTGCCTGGCACCAGCATCGCGACATCTGGTACGAAGACCTGATGAAAGTGGCTTCCAGCCACTGCGCGCCGAAGGAAATGGGGGCTGAGGAAGCCCTGTTCATCCTCTACACCTCCGGCTCGACCGGCAAGCCCAAGGGCGTGCTGCACACCACCGGTGGCTACCTGGTATACGCGGCGCTGACCCATGAGCGCGTGTTCGACTACCGCCCGGGCGAGGTGTACTGGTGCACCGCCGACGTCGGCTGGGTCACGGGCCACAGCTACATCGTCTACGGCCCGCTCGCCAACGGCGCCACCACCGTGTTGTTCGAAGGTGTGCCGAACTACCCGGACATCACCCGCGTGTCCAAGATCGTCGACAAGCACAAAGTCAACATCCTCTACACCGCACCCACCGCCATCCGCGCCATGATGGCCGAAGGGCAGGCGGCCGTAGACGGCGCCGACGGTTCCAGCCTGCGCCTGCTGGGCTCTGTGGGCGAGCCGATCAACCCCGAAGCCTGGAACTGGTACTACAAGACTGTGGGCAAGGAGCGTTGCCCGATCGTCGATACCTGGTGGCAGACCGAAACCGGCGGCATCCTCATCAGCCCATTGCCAGGTGCGACGGCGCTCAAGCCAGGCTCGGCCACGCGCCCGTTCTTTGGCGTGGTACCGGCCCTGGTGGACAACCTGGGCAACCTGATCGAAGGCGCGACCGAGGGCAACCTGGTGATCCTCGATTCATGGCCAGGCCAGTCGCGCTCGCTATACGGTGACCATGACCGGTTTGTCGATACCTACTTCAAGACGTTCCGGGGCATGTACTTCACCGGTGACGGCGCCCGCCGCGACGAGGACGGCTACTACTGGATCACCGGTCGCGTGGATGACGTGCTGAACGTCTCGGGCCACCGCATGGGCACCGCCGAGATCGAAAGTGCCATGGTGGCGCACGCCAAGGTGGCCGAGGCCGCGGTGGTGGGCGTGCCGCACGACATCAAGGGCCAGGGTATCTATGTCTACGTCACCCTCAATGCTGGCGTCGAGCCAAGCGAGCAACTGCGCCTTGAACTGAAGAACTGGGTGCGCAAGGAAATCGGCCCGATCGCCTCGCCGGATGTGATTCAGTGGGCACCGGGATTGCCAAAGACCCGTTCGGGCAAGATCATGCGCCGCATCCTGCGCAAGATTGCAACCGCCGAGTACGACGCGCTGGGGGACATCTCGACCTTGGCAGACCCAGGTGTTGTGCAGCACCTGATCGACACGCACAAGGCCATGAGCCTGGCCACGGCTTGACGGCACTGCGCGCGGTCCGAGATTCAAGCTTGATGGCAAGCTGATTTGGGGCGCGCCGCCAGTGCACCATCGTCCAGCACAGGCCCCGCCGGGTTAACCGGCGGGGTTTTTGCTTTATAGACCGCTGGGCCTGTTACCCGGCAGTGATCGGTTACTTTTCTGTCACCAGCAATGCGCTATGGCGGGGCGCCTGGAAACACTTGGCGCTGTTTAGGGGCATTTTGGCTGTCTTGTAGAACGCTCCATCACGCTACACTTGCCGTCCCACAAGGGTTTGCCAATAATAGGCCCAGGATTTGCTAGATTCATGGGTTCAACCTCTTGCGCTTTTGCATATTCTGCATTGGCTGTCAACATCGCCCGCAGCGGTTTCAGGCGCTTCTGTAAGTAGTTGTCGCTTTGAAGAAATTTCGACTACCGGGCTGTCGTTAAAATGCCATTCACTCGCTCGTGGTCTGCGACCTTGGTCGAACCCTGCGCGGCTCGCGTTGTAACCATTCGCATATCGGGCAGCTGTTACCTGCCTTGTATTGCCCCGTACCGATGGAGTTACCTGATGAAGAAGCTCGCACTGCTTGGCGCCCTGGCGCTGTCCGTGTTTTCCCTGGTATCGCAGGCCGATGAAAAACCGCTGAAAATCGGTATCGAAGCGGCTTACCCTCCTTTTGCCTTCAAGCAGCCCGATGGCAGCATCGCCGGCTTCGACTACGACATCGGCAACGCCCTGTGCGAAGAGATGAAGGCCAAGTGCACCTGGGTCGAGCAGGAGTTCGACGGCCTGATTCCTGCGCTGAAAGTGCGCAAGATCGACGCCATCCTGTCTTCGATGTCCATCACCGAAGACCGCAAGAAGTCGGTGGACTTCACCAAGCGTTACTACCTCACCCCGGCGCGTCTGGTGATGAAGGAAGGTACCGCGGTCACCGACAGCCTCGATGAGCTCAAGGGCAAGAAGATTGGCGTGCAGCGTGGCTCGATCCACGATCGCTTCGCCAAGGAAGTGCTCGCGCCCAAAGGCGCCACCGTGGTGCCATACGGCACGCAGAACGAAATCTACCTGGACGTGGCGGCTGGTCGCCTGGACGGCACCGTGGCCGACGCCACGCTGTTGGAAGATGGCTTCCTCAAGACCGATGCCGGCAAGGGCTTCGCGTTCGTAGGCCCTGCCTTCACCGACGTGAAGTACTTCGGTGACGGCGTCGGCATTGCCGTGCGCAAGGGTGACAAGGCCAACGTCGATCGCATCAATGCGGCCATCGATGCCATCCGTGCCAATGGCAAGTACAAAGAGATCGAGAAGAAATACTTCAACTTCGACATCTACGGCCCAGACGCGAACTGAGTCAGCCGTCAATCGCTATGCAATGGTGCAAACAGCAGAAGCGCTGAGGTTTGCACCATTTTTCATTCTCTAGGTCGAGGACCTCAACATGTTGAAAGGCTACGGGGCAGTCATCCTCGATGGGGCGTGGCTGACGCTACAGCTTGCCCTTTCGTCGATGGCCCTGGCCATCGTGCTCGGCCTGATCGGCGTGGCGCTGCGCTTGTCGCCCGTGCGCTGGCTGGCCTGGCTGGGCGACCTGTATTCCACGGTCATTCGCGGCATACCGGATCTGGTACTGATCCTGCTGATCTTCTATGGCGGGCAGGACATCATCAACCGCGTGGCGCCGCTGGTGGGCTACGAAGACTATATCGACCTGAACCCGCTGCTGGCAGGTATCGGTACGCTGGGCTTCATTTTCGGCGCCTACCTTTCGGAAACGTTCCGGGGTGCATTTCTGGGCATTCCAAAGGGCCAGGCCGAGGCGGGGGTCGCCTATGGCATGAATGCCCGGCAGGTGTTCTTCCGCATCCAGGTGCCGCAAATGATTCGCCTGGCGATTCCAGGCTTTACCAACAATTGGCTGGTGCTGACCAAGGCCACGGCGTTGATTTCGGTGGTCGGCCTGCAGGACATGATGTTCA
This sequence comes from Pseudomonas sp. DE0157, assembly GCF_007678615.1. Lineage (NCBI taxonomy): Bacteria > Pseudomonadati > Pseudomonadota > Gammaproteobacteria > Pseudomonadales > Pseudomonadaceae > Pseudomonas > Pseudomonas sp. DE0157. The sequence goes on along the minus strand of NZ_VEJN01000007.1, from coordinate 99,857 downwards.
AGGCCAAGCAGGCGGCCGATGCCACCCGTGAACCCTTCACCTTCTTCCTGGCAGTGGCCGCCTTGTACCTGGTGCTGACCAGCGTCTCGTTGCTGGCGCTGAAGTATCTGGAGCGCCGCTACTCGGTGGGTGTCAAGGTGACCGAATTATGATCTTCGACTACAACGTGGTCTGGGAAGCGTTGCCGATGTATTTCGACGGCCTGCTCACCACCCTCAAGCTGCTGGCAGTCTCGTTGTTCTTCGGCTTGCTGGCGGCCATTCCGCTGGGCTTGATGCGCGTGTCAAAGCGCCCGTGGGTCAACCTGCCGGCCTGGCTTTACACCTACGTCATTCGTGGCACGCCCATGCTGGTGCAGCTGTTCCTGATCTACTATGGTCTGGCGCAGTTCGAGGCCGTCAGGGCCAGCGTGTTCTGGCCCTTGTTGTCCAGCGCAACCTTCTGCGCGTGCCTGGCCTTTGCCATCAACACCAGCGCCTATACCGCCGAGATCGTTGCCGGCAGCCTCAAAGCCACGCCCCATGGCGAGATCGAGGCGGCCAAGGCCATGGGCATGTCGCGCATGAAGATGTACCGACGCATCCTGCTGCCGTCTGCGCTGCGCCGTGCGCTGCCGCAATACAGCAATGAAGTGATCATGATGCTGCAAACCACCAGCCTGGCGTCGATCGTGACCCTGATCGACATCACCGGTGCCGCGCGCACGGTCAATGCCCAGTACTACCTGCCTTTCGAGGCCTACATCACGGCGGGCGTGTTCTACCTGTGCCTGACCTTCATCCTGGTGCGCCTGTTCAAGATGGCCGAACGCCGCTGGCTCGGCTACCTGGCGCCGCGCAAGCACTGACCGCTCTGTGAGAATCGACAGCATGTACAAACTCCAAGTCCAAGACCTGCACAAGCGCTACGGCAGCCATGAGGTCCTCAAGGGCGTTTCCCTGGCGGCCAAGGCAGGCGACGTCATCAGCATCATCGGCTCCAGTGGGTCGGGCAAGTCCACCTTCCTGCGCTGCATCAACCTGCTGGAGCAGCCCCATGCAGGCAAGATACTGCTCAACAACGAAGAGCTGAAACTGACCCCCGGCAAGGATGGCGCACTCAAGGCAGCTGATGCGCGCCAGCTGCAACGCATGCGCTCGCGCCTGGCGATGGTGTTCCAGCATTTCAACCTGTGGTCGCACATGACGGCGCTGGAGAACATCATCGAGGCGCCAGTGCATGTGCTGGGGGTCAGCCGCAAGGAGGCACTGGAGAAGGCCGAGCACTACCTTGAGAAGGTCGGGGTTGCCCACCGCAAGGATGCCTTCCCGGGGCACATGTCCGGTGGCGAGCAGCAACGTGTGGCCATTGCGCGCGCACTGGCCGTTGAACCAGAGGTCATGCTGTTCGACGAACCGACCTCGGCCCTGGACCCTGAACTGGTTGGCGATGTGCTCAAGGTGATGCAGGCACTGGCCCAGGAAGGCCGGACCATGGTGGTGGTGACCCACGAAATGGGTTTTGCCCGCGAGGTGTCCAACCAGTTGGTGTTCCTGCACAAGGGCCTGGTCGAAGAGACCGGCTGCCCCCGTGAGGTGCTGGCCAACCCGCGTTCGGAACGCCTGAAGCAGTTCCTGTCCGGCAGCCTGAAGTAAAAGCTGCTTTTTTGCACCACGATAGGGCATGCTGCGTGTCACGCGCAGCCTGACCCGGCGCATCGAATCGAACGATCTCAGGTTTCGGACCTTACCCTATGACCACCCAGCGAATTGGTTTTCTCATCTGGCCCAGCACCCGGCCACTGACCCTGGCGCTGGCCGAAGAAGTCCTGCAGGTGGCGCAGCGGGTCCATCCCGACGTGGTTTACGAAACCCTGTTCCTGCAAGCCGAAGCCCCGGTCGAAGGCAGCTGGCGCATGCCCGGCGAACCTTGGAACGGGCGCCTGGAAGGGTGCCACAAGCTGTTTTTGATGGCCGATGAGGCGCCGGGCAACATCGGGGCTGCGCTGTCGACGGCGCTCAAGCAATTGGCCCGCAGCGGCTGCATGATTGGCGGGCTGTCTGCCGGAGTCTACCCACTGGCCATGCTTGGCCTGCTCGACGGTTACCGCGCAGCCGTGCATTGGCGCTGGCAGGACGATTTTGCCGAGCGCTTCCCCAAGGTCATCGCCACTAGTCATCTATTCGACTGGGACCGTGATCGCCTGACGGCCTGCGGCGGTATGGCGGTCACCGACCTGTTGCTGGCAGTGCTGGCCCGTGACCATGGCGCTGAGCTGGCAGGCGCGGTGTCCGAGGAACTGGTGGTCGAGCGTATTCGCGAGGGCGGTGAGCGCCAGCGCATCCCGCTGCAGAACCGGCTGGGCTCGAGCCACCCCAAGCTCACCCAGGCGGTGCTGTTGATGGAGGCCAACATCGAGGAGCCGCTGACCACCGATGAAATTGCCCAGCATGTCTGCGTGTCACGGCGACAGCTCGAGCGCATCTTCAAACAATACCTGAGCCGGGTGCCGAGCCAGTATTACCTGGAGCTGCGCTTGAACAAGGCACGGCAGATGCTGATGCAGACCAGCAAGTCCATCATCCAGATAGGCCTGTCGTGCGGCTTCTCCTCCGGCCCGCATTTCTCCAGCGCCTACCGTAACTTCTTTGGCGCCACCCCCCGTGAAGACCGCAATCAGCGACGCAACAGTAGCCCGTTCGAACTGAGCTCCGGGCCGGCTGAAAAAGGTTAGTCGACGTGCCGGCACGCCCGGGCTGCACAACGAGGTGAACACCCGTTCACCCAGCTTCTTCTCTGCCGTACACTGCGCGATTGCGACAGTGTTTGTCGCATTGCCGAAAGCCCGCCCGAATGCCGGTTTTGCGCTGTAACAAGTTGTCGCTTGGCCGCAAGGCCACGCGCTGATCGTTCCTTACAATCCCCCCCATCGCTCGCCACTTCCAGGTCAGCGATCCTCTTCAGGAGACTCAGATGTCCGTTGAGCAAGCCCCGGTGCTACGTGCCGATTTCGATCAGGTCATGGTCCCCAATTACTCCCCGGCGGCCTTCATTCCTGTGCGAGGCGAGGGCTCCCGTGTCTGGGACCAGACTGGCCGTGAATTGATCGACTTTGCCGGTGGCATCGCTGTCAATGCCCTGGGCCACTGCCATCCGGCCTTGGTCAAGGCTCTGACCGATCAGGCCAATACCCTGTGGCATGTATCCAACGTCTTCACCAACGAGCCGGCCCTGCGCCTGGCTCACAAGCTAGTTGAGGCCACGTTTGCCGACCGAGCGTTCTTCTGCAACTCTGGCGCCGAGTCCAACGAGGCGGCGTTCAAGTTGGCCCGCCGTGTAGCCCACGACCGCTTCGGCCCTGAAAAGCACGAGATCATCGCAACGCTCAACAGCTTCCACGGCCGCACGTTGTTTACCGTGAGCGTGGGCGGCCAGCCAAAGTATTCCGATGGTTTCGGGCCGAAAATCACGGGTATCAGCCACGTGCCCTACAACGACCTGGAAGCGTTGAAGGCGCGCATTTCCGACAAGACCTGCGCTGTGGTGATCGAGCCGATCCAGGGCGAAAGTGGTGTGGTGCCGGCTGACAAGGCCTACCTGGAAGGCGCGCGCGCCTTGTGCGACCAGCACAATGCCCTGCTGATATTCGACGAGGTGCAGACCGGTGTCGGTCGTACCGGGTCGCTGTATGCCTACCAGCACTATGGCGTGACGCCCGACATCCTGACCAGCGCCAAGAGCCTGGGCGGCGGCTTCCCCATCGGCGCCATGCTCACCACCAATGACTTGGCCAAGCACCTGGCTGTCGGCACCCACGGTACGACCTATGGCGGCAACCCGCTGGGCTGCGCGGTGGCCTGCGCCGTGCTGGACGTGATCAACACCCCGCAGACCCTGGCAGGCATCAAGGCCAAGCATGAGCGTTTCAAGTCTCGTCTGGAGCAGATCGGCCGCGACAATGGGCTGTTCAGTCATGTGCGCGGCGTGGGCCTGCTGATCGGTTGTGTGCTTTCCGAGGCCTGGCAGGGCAAGGCCAAGGACGTGCTCAACGCCGCTGAGAAGGAAGGCGTCATGGTGTTGCAGGCAGGGCCTGACGTGGTGCGTTTCGCACCTAGCCTGGTGGTCGAGGATGCCGAGATCGACGAAGGCCTGCAGCGCTTCGAACGTGCCGTGATCACCTTGACCCAATGCTGAGCCGGCTCGCAGGGTTGGCGCCGCGCCGGTGCAACACCGGCCGGTGAGCCCGGATTCCAACGCAGGCGCCTGGCGCCTGCCTTTTTCACGCGCCGCCATTGGCAGCGCGTTTTCCAAGGAGTGACACCATGCTGGTGATGCGCCCGGCGCAAATGGCTGATCTGAACGAAGTGCAGCGAATGGCTGCGGACAGCCCCATTGGTGTCACCTCGTTGCCGGACGACAGCGCTCGGCTGGGCGACAAGATCGCCGCCTCCGAGACCTCCTTCGCCGCCGAGGTCAGCTTCAATGGCGAGGAGCGCTACTTCTTCGTGCTCGAAGACAGCGAGACCGGCAAGCTGGCTGGCTGCTCGGCCATAGTCGCCTCGGCAGGGTATTCCGAGCCTTTCTACAGTTTTCGCAACGAAACGTTCGTCCACGCCTCGCGGGAACTGAAGATCCACAACAAGATTCACGTCCTGTCGCTGTGTCACGACCTGACCGGCAACAGCTTGCTGACCAGTTTCTACGTGCTGCCCGAGCTTGTGGGCAGTGGGTGGGCCGAGCTCAACTCACGGGGTCGCCTGTTGTTCATGGCATCGCACCCCGAGCGTTTTGCCGAGTCGGTTGTGACGGAAATCGTCGGCTTTAGCGACGAGCAGGGCGAGTCGCCCTTCTGGGACGCCATCGGGCGCAACTTCTTCGACTTGAGCTATGCCGATGCCGAGCGCCTGTGCGGCCTCAAGAGCCGCACGTTCCTGGCCGAGCTGATGCCTCATTACCCCATCTATGTGCCCTTGCTGCCTGACGCTGCGCAGGAAGCCATGGGCCAGGTGCATCCGCGGGCACAGATCACCTTCGACATCCTCATGCGCGAAGGCTTCGAAACCGAGCACTACATCGACATCTTCGATGGCGGTCCCACCCTGCATGCCCGTACCTCGGGTATTCGTTCGATTGCGCAAAGCCGCGTGGCGCCCGTGAAGATCGAGCCGGTTGCGGCCCGCGGCACACGGCCGTACCTGGTCTGCAACGGCCAGCTGCAAGATTACCGTGCCGTGCTGGTGGAACTGGACTGGGTACCTGGCAAGCCCGTCAGCCTGAGCCAGGAGGTGGCCGACGCCCTGGGGGTGGGTGAGGGTGCCAGTGTGCGGCTGGTCGCGGCCTGAGCGCCGCCCGCAATCTTGCAGGATTAGCAGAGTTTCGCGCCGGTTGATGCCGCCGCACAAGGAGATAGCATGATCGTTCGTCCTGTACGCAGCAGCGACCTGCCTGCGTTGATCGAATTGGCACGCAGCACCGGCACCACGGGGCTGACCACGCTGCCTGCCAACGAGGAACGCCTGGAGCATCGCGTCGGCTGGGCGGAAAAGAGCTTTCGCGGTGAAGCCGAGCGCGGTGATACCGACTACCTCTTCGTGCTGGAAAACGACGAAGGGCTGGTCGTGGGCATCAGTGCCATCGCTGGCGCCGTAGGCCTGCGCGAGCCCTGGTACAACTACCGCGTCGGGCTTACCGTCAGTGCGTCCCAGGAATTGAAGATCTACCGCGAGATCCCCACGCTGTTCCTGGCCAACGACCTGACCGGCAATTCCGAGTTGTGCTCGCTGTTCCTGCGCCATGACTACCGCTCAGGGCTCAATGGTCGGCTGCTGTCCCGGGCGCGCATGCTGTTCATCGCCGAGTTTCCCGAGCTGTTCGGCCAGAAGATCATGGCGGAGATGCGTGGCATGTCCGATGCCCAAGGGCGCTCGCCGTTCTGGGAGAGCCTGGGCCGCCATTTCTTCAAGATGGAATTCAGCCAGGCCGACTACTTGACGGGGGTGGGCAACAAGTCGTTCATCGCCGAGCTGATGCCCAGGTTCCCGCTTTACACCTGCTTCCTGTCCGAAGCGGCGCGCAGCGTGATCGGCCGGGTGCATGCCGACACCGAGCCGGCATTGGCCATGCTCAAACAGGAAGGCTTCACTTATCAGGGGTACGTGGACATCTTCGACGCCGGGCCTGCCATCGAATGCGATACGGCCCGCATCCGCGCGGTACGCGACAGCCAGACATTGGTACTGGCCATCGGTACGCCTGGTGAGGATGCCACGCCATTCATCATCCACAACCGTAAGCGCGACGACTGCCGCATCACGGCCGCCCCGGCTCGGCTGGCGGCGGGTACGTTGGTGGTCGACCCGCTGACGGCCAAGCGCCTGCGCATGGGTGCAGGCGACAACGTGCGGGCCGTGCCCCTGTCGGCCGCCCGGGAGGGCCAGTAAATGACCACGCATTACATCGGCGGTAACTGGGTAGCCGGGCGCGGCGAGCCCCTGGCATCGCTCAACCCGGTGAGCCAGGCGACCGTCTGGCAAGGGCAGGGGGCTGATGCAGGCCAGGTACAGGCTGCCGTACAGGCTGCGCGCCAGGCTTTTCCTGCCTGGGCGCACATGAGCCTGCAGGCGCGCACCGAGGTGCTGGAACAGTTTGCGGCGCAGCTAAAACAGCATGCCGACGCGCTGGCCTATTGCATTGGCGAGGAAACCGGCAAGCCCTTGTGGGAATCGGCTACCGAAGTCACCAGCATGATCAACAAGGTGGCAATCTCGGCGCAGAGCTACCGTGAGCGCACCGGCGAGAAGAGCGGCCCTCTGGCTGACGCCACTGCGGTGCTGCGCCACAAGCCCCACGGCGTGGTGGCGGTATTCGGGCCTTACAACTTTCCCGGTCATTTGCCGAACGGGCATATCGTCCCGGCGCTGCTGGCTGGAAACTGCGTGGTGTTCAAACCCAGTGAGCTGACGCCCAAGGTGGCCGAGCTGACCGTCAATTGCTGGATTGCCGCGGGCCTGCCCGCCGGGGTGTTGAACCTGGTGCAAGGTGGCCGTGAAACGGGCGTGGCCTTGGCCGCCGACCCCGGTATCGATGGGTTGTTCTTCACTGGCTCCAGTAGTACCGGCCACCTTCTGCACCAGCAGTTCGCCGGCCGCCCCGACAAGATTCTGGCCTTGGAGATGGGCGGGAACAACGCGCTGGTAGTGGACGAAGTCCAGGACCTTGACGCTGCGGTCTATACCATCGTTCAGTCGGCCTTCATTTCGGCGGGCCAGCGCTGCACCTGCGCACGCCGTCTGCTGGTGCCGCAGGGCCCATGGGGCGATCAGTTGCTGGAACGGCTGGTCCAGGTGAGCTGTACCCTGGCCGTAGGTGCTTTCGATCAGCAACCGGCCCCGTTCATGGGGTCGGTGATTTCCCTGCAGGCGGCGCAGGCGCTGCTGACCGCCCAGGCTGAGCTGATTGCAAAGGGCGGCGTCAGCCTGCTGGAGATGACGCAGCCGCAGCATGATGCCGCCTTGCTGACCCCGGGTATCGTCGATGTCACGGGCGTGACGCTGCGCAAGGATGAGGAGTTTTTCGGGCCGCTGCTGCAGGTGCTGCGCTACCCCGATTTCGAGGCGGCCATCGCCGAAGCCAACAACACCCGTTATGGCCTGGCTGCCGGGTTGCTCAGCGATTCCCAGGCCCGCTATGAGCATTTCTGGCTACACAGCCGCGCAGGCATCGTCAACTGGAACCGCCAGCTCACCGGTGCAGCCAGCAGCGCGCCGTTCGGTGGGGTGGGCGCCAGTGGCAATCACCGGGCAAGCGCCTACTACGCAGCCGACTACTGCGCCTACCCCGTCGCGTCGCTGGAGGCCACCAGCCTGACCTTGCCGGCCACCCTGGCGCCGGGCGTCATACTATAACGATGGTCGGAGCCTTGCCGATGAAAGCATACGAAGTGAATTTTGACGGCCTGGTAGGGCCTACCCACAACTACGGTGGCTTGTCCTACGGCAACGTGGCCTCCCAGAGCAACAGCCACCAAGGGTCCAACCCGCGCGAAGCGGCGCGCCAGGGGCTGGCGAAGATGAAGGCGTTGGCCGACCTCGGCTTCAAGCAGGGGGTACTGGCGCCCCAGGAGCGCCCCGATGTGGCCGCGCTGCGCCAGCTTGGCTTCGCCGGCACCGATGCCCAGGTGATCCAGCGCGCCGCACGGGAGGCCATGCCGCTGCTGGTTGCCAGTTGCTCGGCGTCGAGCATGTGGGTGGCCAACGCCGCGACAGTCAGCCCCAGCGCCGATACGGCCGATGGGCGGGTGCACTTCACTGCTGCCAACCTCAACTGCAAATACCACCGCAGTATCGAGCACCCCACTACCAGTCGCGTGCTGGCAGCCATGTTCGGGGACGAGGCCCATTTCAGTCACCATCCCGCCTTACCGAGCGTCGCCCAATTCGGCGATGAGGGCGCCGCGAACCATACGCGGTTCTGCCGCGATTATGGGCAGGCTGGGGTCGAGTTCTTCGTCTATGGCCGCAGTGCCTTCGACAGCCGCTACCCGGCACCTCAGGAATACCCGGCCCGGCAAACCCTCGAAGCGTCCCAGGCCGTGGCCCGCCTGCACGGGCTCAGCGCCGACGCGGTGGTCTATGCTCAGCAAAATCCCGCGGTGATCGACCAGGGTGTGTTTCACAACGATGTGATCGCGGTCGGCAATGGGGAAGTGCTGTTCTACCATGAGGATGCGTTTCTCGACACCGAGGCCGTGCTCACCGAGCTTCGTGCCAAGCTGGCGGCCAAGGGCGGTGAGTTGCAGGCCATTTGTGTGCCGCGTGCCACCGTTTCGGTAGAGGATGCCGTGCGCTCCTACCTGTTCAACAGCCAGCTGCTCAGCCGCGACGATGGGTCGATGCTGCTGGTGGTGCCGGAAGAGTGCCGCAACAACGAGCGGGTCTGGACGTATCTGCAGCAGCTTACCAGCCTGGGCACAGCGGTGCGGGAGGTGCAGGTGTTCGACCTCAAGCAGAGCATGCAAAACGGTGGCGGGCCGGCTTGCCTGCGCCTGCGTGTGGCCCTGAACGAAACGGAACTGGCGGCGGTGAACCAAGGCGTTATCATGAGCGCCCCGTTGTACGAGACACTGCTGCAGTGGGTCGATCGGCACTACCGTGACCGTCTGGTCGACGCTGACCTGGCCGATCCTCTGTTGCTGCAGGAGTGCCGTACGGCACTGGACGAATTGACCCAGATACTCAAGTTGGGCTCGGTATACCCGTTCCAACGCCAACCATGAAGAGAGAATTGCAATGACCGACGCCCTGCGCCTGATCCTGGAAGATCAAGACGGCACTCAGCTGGAAACTTCGTGCACGCGCTTTGCCGTGATGTGGCAAGGCAAGGAAGTATGGATCCAGCAGGACGGCCGCGGCCAACTGCTGATCGGGGTGGATGTGGAGGAGGGCGACGCCGAATATGCCAACCTGCTGCTGCGCCCCCTGGCGACCAACCTGGTCAGCCTGCAGCTGGAAATGGAGCCGGCCGACGTCGGCGAAGACGACGATCACGTTCACGGTCCGGACTGCGGCCACCATCACTGAGGACGCCCGCCATGCTCGCCCTTGGCAAATTGCTTGAGCTGACCCTCACCGGCCATGAACCGGCCGAGAAGACCCAAGTGACGCCCAGGGGCGTGCGCCTTCGCTGGCTGGGGCAGGGAGCTCTGGAAGTGAGCCCCAGCGCCGCTGACGACTGCGGCCTGGACCTGTTGCTGTCTGCAGGTATTCACGGCAACGAGACCGCCCCGATCGAGTTGCTCGAACGTCTGCTGCATGGTGTTGCACGTGGAGACATCGTGCCTCGGGCGCGGGTGCTGTTGCTGTTCGGCAACCCGGCGGCCATCGTCAATGGTGAGCGGTTCGTCGAACAGGACATCAACCGCCTGTTCAATGGTCGCCACGAGCAATCAAGCGGGCCGGAGGCGTTGCGCGCTGCCGAGCTCGAACAATTCGCGCGGGTCTTTTTCAGCAAGCCTGGGCGTAGTCGCTTGCACTACGACCTGCACACGGCCATTCGAGGCTCCAGGATCGAGCAGTTCGCGCTGTATCCCTTCAAGCAAGGGCGCACACATTCCCGGCGTGAACTGGCCCGCCTGGCTGCGGCGGGCATGGAGGCGGTGCTCTTGCAGTGCAAGCCTTCGATCACGTTCAGTGCCTTTACCTACGAGCAGCTCGATGCCGAGTCCTTTACCCTTGAGCTGGGCAAGGCCCGCCCTTTTGGCCAGAACGACGCGGTGAATCTGGACAAGCTCGAAGCACGGCTAGTGCACATCCTTCAGGCCACCGAACCCGATGACGGCGGGTCGTTGGAGGGGTTGCAGTTGTTTCGCGTGGCGCGTGAGGTCATCAAGCACAGCGACGGTTTCCGCTTGCACCTGCCAGCCGACATCAAGAATTTCTCTCCGCTGGACAAAGGCTACCTGCTGGCCGATGACCTGGCTGGCGTGCGCTGGGTAATCGAAGAAGAGGGCGCACGGATCATCTTCCCCAACCCCAAGGTGCGTAATGGCCTTAGGGCGGGGATCATCGTGGTGCCTGATGACGGTGAAAATCTGGCCTGAACCTTAGATGTCGGTACCCTGAGCCGGTAGCAGTACGCCCGGAGCCAAGGCTTCGTATGCGTCCTGCAGCATCCTGGCAAGTGCAGTCAGGCCGTCCAAGCCCTTGGCTTGGTAAGGGTCGTACAGTACAGCGGTGTATTCACCGGGTAGCAAATCGGCGTATTTGGCTGGGATGACGCGGCTCAGGTCGAAGCCTGGTCCCTGTTGCGCCGGGCCTGCATGGCATTGCATGAGCACGATGTCGGGTACGTTGGCGTAGCCTTGACGGGCAGCGTCCAATGCCTTTTTCAAATCAGGGTAGCCCGACAGCAATGCGAGCTGCTCATACACCCGGTTCTGGAACTGCGGAGTGCCGTAGATGAAGAGGTGGTCGATGGCAGTGGTTTCGAAACGCGCATTATCGCTAGCATTGGCATCCACGCGCAGTGTGCCATCGGCGTTATCGGTCAACCCTGCTGGAATGTCCTCGCCGCTGAACAGCAAGTGCACACGCTGATCGGGTGTGGACCTGTTCAGTCTCAGCGACACCCCGTCCACTTCCAGATCCAGGCCGCACTCCTGGCTCAGGCTAACGTTCGCAGTATTGAGCCAGACCTGGATTTCATCGAGAGTGCCAACCTTCACATCGTCGTCGAAAGCCTCGATCAGCCTTCGTTGGATGTTGAACTTGTTAGCCGAATAGAGTTTGTACAGCTCGTAACCAAAATAGACACGAGACCCGAGACGTTCTTCGCCGTCTGTAGCATCGTAGGCTAACGCTTCGTCCATTTCCCCGAAGCTCAAACGCTCGCTTTTGTCGCCGCCGTCGATATTGAAGGTTTGGGTTACTGCAGTCATGGGTATGATCTCCTGTTCAAGAGCATTCAGGCTAAGCCTGCCGGCTTTGCTGGGTGCGGTAGTTATTTAGGCTCAGCCGAAGCTGTATTGAATGGGCCGGTGATCCACCGGAGTCTGTGTCCAATCTTGCCTACGGATAGGTCTGCCGGGCTGGCAGGCCAAGCTCCAAGCGCAGTGCATTCTCATTGAAGGGGAAGGGGTTGCTGGTGTCTGGCGGGGTGACCGGATCGTCGTCGTAGTCGAAGCCTTGTAGCCCCGCCTCCAAACCAACGGCCTGCCGTTCCGGCTCGTCCGTGACGCTGCCGGTGACGAAATTCCAGACATGGCAGAGTTCGTGATAGAGCATGACCACTGAAGGCGTGTCAGGGCGCTGAGCCAGCGGGTTGTAACCGATGCGGCAATTGAGTGCGCGTGCACCGCGCTTGCCGTTGCGAATCGTTGGGTCACCCTGGCCAGGGTCATAGTCAGCATCGGCGTTGTCCAGTGCCTCTATGCTCGAGATGATCACCCGCGCACCGTTGGTCACCAGGTCATGGAGCAATACCGAGGCGGTGGGGCTGGCCCGGAGCAGGTTGAGTTGACGGTTCACCTTCTCGATGTAGTGCGCCTCGCCCTGCACCAGAAACGTCTTGAGGTAGTCGGCGGGCAGAGTTGTCTGGGTAAGGTCATAAAGCACAGGCGCTGTGAAGCCGCCTTCTGGTGTGATAGCGCGAGCGTCACCGTACAAGCGGTCGTCAAGCATGCCGGTAGTGAGGCGGTTATGGCCGTCGAGTGCCTCGATCACGGCCCTGCCTTCGACAACCTTGACGATATCCTCGCCTTCGCCTGCGTAAATGAAGGCATGGGTTGCGCCGCTGTGCACGGTGTCGTTGCCGGCACCGGCATCAATCTCGACTTGCTGCAGGCGCGTGGTTTCGATCAGGTCGTTGCCTGGGCCTGCATCGATCATCACTCGCCCGACGGCGGTGCTGTCAGCAGTGGCCACACCTTCCACTTTAATGATGTCGTTGCCATCACCGGTTTCCAGCACCACCTGGTTGGCGACCGCGATGGCCACGTGTACACGGTCATCCCCTGAGCCTGTGCGAACGTGAAGGATGTCGTCGCCCATCAGCGCCAGTTCGTAGCGCAAGCCGCTGCTGCGCAGCATCACGCCGCTGGCATGCGCTTCGACAGACAGCGTGACACGGGGTCGCAGCGCCTGCACCCGCACGATTTGATCTTCGCGCGCGATGATGAACGCCTGGTCCTGATAGGGCAGCACATGCTGCTCCACCAGGCCGGCGGGGGTATATACGACAAGATTGGCTTGAGGCATTGGCGATATCCTTCTGGTTTCGAGGAAAGCACCTTAAGCCCCGGCCAGGGCGGCTCAGCGGTAACCGGCTACCGCGTTTGCTTGATGACCCTCGGTGTTCAGGGCGCATGTCGGGTCTACCGTTGGCAGACAGCGGTTTCAGGAGTTGCCAGCCAGGAAGCCAGGGATTTAGCATCAGGCGTGATAAATGATTGATGCGTTTGACGCTGCCAATAGCCGATTCGGCCATTTCAATAGCACAAACTCACTGCACCAAGCCTGCAGGCCCGATATAATGCGGCCCTTTGCCGTCGTTTCGTCGACGCTTTGCCCTGATGGGCCGCCGTTTCCGTGGAAGATCCTATGAAAAGCGCAGAAATCCGTGAAGCCTTCCTTCGCTTCTTCGAAGAACAGGGGCATACCCGAGTCGCGTCCAGTTCGCTGATTCCGAATAACGACCCGACCCTGTTGTTCACCAATGCCGGCATGAACCAGTTCAAGGACTGTTTCCTCGGAGCGGAGAAGCGCGCCTATACCCGTGCTGTCAGCAGCCAGAAGTGCGTGCGCGCCGGTGGCAAGCACAACGACCTGGAAAACGTCGGTTACACCGCACGTCACCATACCTTCTTCGAAATGCTGGGCAACTTCAGCTTCGGTGATTATTTCAAGCGCGACGCCATCACCTTCGCCTGGACTTTCCTCACGTCGGAGAAGTGGCTGAACCTGCCCAAGGACAAGCTCTGGGTCACGGTCTATGCCACCGACGACGAAGCCTACGATATCTGGACTAAGGAAGTAGGGGTGCCCGCCGAGCGCATGGTGCGCATCGGTGATAACAAGGGCGCGCCCTATGCGTCGGACAACTTCTGGACCATGGGCGACACCGGTCCATGCGGGCCGTGCACCGAAATCTTCTATGACCACGGTGCAGATATCTGGGGCGGCCCGCCCGGCTCGCCCGAAGAAGACGGCGACCGTTACATCGAGATCTGGAACAACGTGTTCATGCAGTTCAACCGTACAGCCGACGGCGTGCTGCACCCATTGCCGGCGCCGTCGGTCGATACTGGCATGGGCCTGGAGCGCATCAGCGCCGTGCTTCAGCACGTGCATTCGAACTACGAGATCGACCTGTTCCAGAACCTGCTGTCAGCGGCGGCCACGGCCATCGGTTGCAGCAACGAGGGGCAGGCCTCACTGAAAGTGGTAGCCGACCACATCCGTTCCTGCGGTTTCCTGATTGCCGACGGCGTGCTGCCTTCGAACGAAGGCCGTGGCTATGTGCTGCGCCGCATCATTCGTCGTGCTTGCCGTCACGGCAACAAGCTGGGCGCCAAGGGCAGCTTCTTCTACCAGATCGTCGCCGCGCTGGTTGCCGAAATGGGTGAAGCGTTTCCGGAGCTGGGCAGCCAGCAGGCGCATATCGAGCGTGTGCTTAAAGCCGAAGAAGAACAGTTCGCCAAGACCCTTGAGCAGGGCCTGCGCATTCTCGAGCAGGACCTGGCCCAGTTGCAGGGCGACGTGGTGCCGGGCGATGTGGTGTTCAAGCTTTACGACACCTACGGCTTCCCGATGGACCTGACTGCCGATATCGCCCGTGAGCGCGAGCTCACCATCGACGAGGCCGGTTTCGAACGTGAAATGGAGGCCCAGCGCGAGCGTGCACGCTCTGCCAGCGCGTTTGGCATGGACTACAACAGCCTGGTCAAGGTCGACAGTGCGACCGAGTTCCTGGGCTACGAGGCCACCGAGGCCTCGGCCAGGATCATTGCGCTGTATCACGATGGCCAGTCGGTTGACCAACTGGGCGAGGGCCAGGAAGGCGTGATCGTGCTGGATCGCACGCCTTTCTACGCCGAGTCCGGTGGCCAGGTGGGCGACTCCGGTTACATCCAGGCAGGCTCGGCGCGCTTCGACGTGCGCGACACCACCAAGACCGGTGGCGCCTTCTTGCATCACGGCGTGGTCGCCACCGGTGCGCTGGTCGTAGGCTCTCCAGTGCAAACCAAGGTCGACGCGGATGTGCAGCACGCCACCGCCCTGAACCACTCGGCTACCCACCTGTTGCATGAAGCCTTGCGCCAGGTGCTGGGCGAGCATGTGCAGCAGAAAGGCTCGCTGGTGGACAGCCAGCGCCTGCGCTTTGACTTCAGCCACTTCGAAGCGGTGAAGCCTGAGCAGATCAAGGCGCTGGAAGACATCGTCAACCGCGAAGTACGCCGCAACACGCCTGTGCAAACCGAGCTGACCGACATCGAGACGGCCAAAGCCAAGGGTGCCATGGCGCTGTTTGGCGAGAAGTACGGCGATACGGTGCGCGTGCTGACCATGGGCGGCGACTTTTCGGTAGAGCTGTGCGGTGGCATTCATGCCAAGCGCACAGGCGACATCAGCGTCTTCAAAATCATCAGCGAAGGCGGCGTGGCGTCGGGCGTGCGTCGTATCGAGGCCGTGACCGGTGCCGCTGCGCTGGCTTACCTGAACGCTGCCGAGGAGCAGGTCAAGGAAGCGGCGCAACTGGTGAAGGGTAACCGCGACAACCTGATCGACAAGCTGTCGGCTGTGCTTGAGCGCAACCGCCAGCTGGAGAAGCAGCTCGAGCAGCTGCAGGCCAAGGCCGCCAGCGCCGCCGGGGATGATCTCTCCAACGCGGCTGTGGCAGTCAAGGGTGCCAAGGTGCTTGCCGCCCGTGTAGACGGGCAGGATGGCAAGGCCTTGCTCGCCCTGGTCGATCAGCTTAAGAACAAGCTCGGTCATGCAGTGATCCTGCTGGGCAGTGAGCATGAGGGCAAGGTCGTGCTGGTGGCCGGCGTGACCAAAGACCTCTCCAGCCAACTCAAGGCTGGCGATCTGATGAAACAAGCCGCTGCGGCAGTGGGTGGCAAGGGCGGCGGGCGTCCGGACATGGCACAGGGTGGCGGCGTCGACGTCGCGGCCCTGGACCAGGCCCTGGCGCTGGCCGTGCCGTTCGCAGAGCAGGGACTTTGAGATGAAGGGCAGGGCGGCTTGAGCGCGAACTGCGCTCCTGGCCCCGCTGGGGTGAGTCGTCCTGTCCTTCAGGTTGGATTGTTTTTTGGGGCCCTGTATGGGCTGAGGCACCATTGAAATGGCGTTGATCGTACAGAAATTTGGCGGCACCTCTGTCGGTTCCATCGAGCGGATCGAGCAGGTAGCCGACAAGGTCAAGAAGCACCGTGAGGCAGGCGACGACCTGGTGGTCGTGCTCTCTGCCATGAGCGGCGAAACCAACAGACTGATCGACCTGGCCAAGCAGATCAGCGAGCATCCGGTTCCGCGCGAGCTGGATGTGATCGTGTCCACGGGCGAGCAAGTCACCATCGCGCTGTTGGCCATGGCATTGACCAAGCGCGGTGTGCCTGCCGTGTCGTACACCGGTAACCAGGTACGCATCCTTACCGACAGTGCCCATAACAAGGCGCGCATCCTGCAGATCGACGACCAGAAAATCCGCGCTGATCTCAAGGCCGGGCGTGTGGTCGTGGTGGCGGGCTTCCAGGGTGTGGATGAGCACGGCAACATCACCACACTCGGCCGGGGTGGTTCCGACACCACAGGTGTCGCCCTGGCCGCTGCGCTCAAGGCGCAGGAATGCCAGATCTACACCGATGTCGATGGCGTCTATACCACCGACCCTCGCGTCGTGCCGCTGGCACGACGCCTGGAGAAGATCACCTTCGAAGAGATGCTGGAAATGGCCAGCCTCGGCTCCAAGGTGCTGCAGATTCGCTCGGTGGAATTCGCCGGCAAGTACAACGTCCCGCTGCGCGTGCTGCACAGCTTCAAGGAGGGTCCGGGTACCCTCATTACCATCGATGAAGAGGAATCCATGGAACAGCCGATCATTTCCGGTATCGCCTTCAACCGTGATGAAGCCAAGCTGACCATTCGCGGCGTACCGGACAACCCAGGCGTGGCGTTCAAGATTCTCGGCCCGATCAGTGCATCGAACATCGAAGTGGACATGATCGTGCAGAACGTCGCCCACGATAACACCACCGATTTCACCTTCACCGTACAGCACAATGAGTACGAGAAGGCTCAGAGCGTGCTGCAGAACACCGCGCGCGAGATCGGTGCCCGTGAAGTGATCGGTGATACCAAGATCGCCAAGGTTTCCATCGTCGGCGTCGGCATGCGTTCGCACGCAGGCGTTGCAAGCCGCATGTTCGAAGCGCTGGCCAAGGAGAGCATCAACATCCAGATGATCTCCACCTCCGAGATCAAGGTGTCGGTGGTGATCGAGGAGAAATACCTGGAACTGGCGGTGCGCGCCCTGCACACCGCCTTCGAGCTTGACGCCCCGGCTCGACAGAGCGAGTAAGGCCTTGCCTGGAAGGGCGCGGCTTGCCGCGCCCTTCGCGTTTCTGCTCGTTGCGCAGGCCCCGTCCAGGCCTGCGTATGAAGCACAGCAGCCTGCGTCGACGTCCACGACCGGGCTGAAATTTTAAAGACTGTTATCCCTGAATGTTTTGCGTAAGGAGAAAGCTATGTTGATTCTGACTCGTCGCTGTGCGGAGAGCCTGGTCATTGGCGATGGCGAGATCACCGTGACGGTGCTCGGCGTCAAAGGCAACCAGGTACGTATCGGCGTCAGCGCGCCAAAAGAAGTGGCTGTTCACCGCGAGGAAATCTACCTGCGGATCAAGAACGAGAAGGACGAGGAGCCAAGCCTTTAATTCTTTTGAAGTTTTTTTCAAAAAAAGGGTTGCAGACGAGGAAGAACCTGTTTAATATTCGCCTCGTGTTGCGGTGAGGTGGCCGAGTGGCCGAAGGCGCTCCCCTGCTAAGGGAGTATACCTCATAAGGGTATCGGGGGTTCGAATCCCCCCTTCACCGCCATTATTCGCTTAGGTTGCTGCAAGTTGTAAGAACGCTAAGTAGTTGATTTTAAACGAAAAAGTTCTTGCAAAAATGTTTCAGCAGCCTATAATGCGCGGCAAGACACGGACTCATAGCTCAGCTGGATAGAGTACTCGGCTACGAACCGAGCGGTCGCAGGTTCGAATCCTGCTGAGTCCGCCACTTTT